>JAYWAQ010000403.1:0-4784 GCA_043782305.1 Burkholderiales bacterium | reverse complement strand
CTGCTGCAAGACCAGTCCGCCGACCAATACGCTCGTCGCTCGCTAAGTCTGCTGGAAACGGCGTTTGCGACAAAACCAGAAAGTGCGGCGATCGCGCTCTCGCTCACCCAGGCCTATGCCCGGCAAGGCCAGATTCTTGACGGTTTGCGAAAAGACCCCGAGGCAGTGGCGATGCTGGAAAAAGCAATCGCCTTCTCGGCCGCGCTCGCGCCACCCTTGCAAACGGTTGAACAAAAACTGGCCCGTGGTCGCGCCTGGTTCAACCTCAACACAACGACCGCGCTGACCAATCTTCTGGATCGCCGCATCGTTGCATTGAGCAACGCCCGTGCGATTTTTGACGAGATCGCAAAGGATGCCGCGACGACACCAATCGCCGAGGAGGCACAGCGCTTGTCGTTGATTGCCTCGACGTCGCTGGCCGGTGCCGAAATGGGAAAGCCAAATAACGCAGGGCTCGCCGCCGCGTATGACGCCATTCAGCGGGCCGTGGCGGGACACAGCGAGCGCGTTCGCAGCGCGAAGGGCGGCAGCGGTGCGGTGCGCGAAAAAAAGAGCCTCGCGCTCGCGCACATCCGTCTCGCGACCGTGCTGCAACGAATGGGCCGGGGCAGTGAGCGACTGGACAGCTTGCGCCTGGCCGAGCGTTACGGCGCAGAGCTCGTTGACGCCGACCCGGCCGACATGCATTCACAACTGGTTCGAATCAGCGCGAACACCGCGATGCTGGAAGCGCTTTACGACGAAACGCAGATCGGACAGGTGGTGACTCTGGCCGCCGACGTGCTTGCCAGACTGGATCAACTGCCAGAGCAGGTTCGCGATCAGATACAGGGGAAAAACATCAGAGGTAGCGTACTCATCACGCTTGGGCGCGCTCAGGCCGCACTGGGCGAGAACGAGAAGCAAGCCAACGCTGCGAGGTTGGCGAATTGGGAGGAAGCATTGAAGAATTTGACGGCTGGGCTTGAGACGCAGATGTCAATCAAATCGCTGTTCCAGGACGAAGAGGCGAAAGCGCTGGATGACACGCGAAAGATGATTGCGCGCGCGGAGACTGAAATTGACCGACTGTCACGCTTTCCGGAGCGATGATTCGTCTTCGCAATAGATAGCGCGGCAGTCGTCGCCTCCTGTTTGGTTCCGCCTACCGCTACAAGACGCTGATCTCAGTTGCACGCACCGTCGCCACCCATCGAATATTGCGGCCCACGAGGCCATTCACGCTGATGCCGAATGCGTTGGTGGGGGCGGGCGCAAAGCTGACGTTGGCATCCCACGCCGCCTCAGCTTCATAGATCACCGTTTTGTTGCAGCCTGTTGGCTGAATCGCTGCCCCACCTACGACAACCTGATAGTGGCATTTGAACGCGTAGCTTGCAGAAACCCCAGTGCCTTCGGCAAAACCAACGACTTGAACATCGAGCAAACCGGCGCGGCCCGGCTCAAACACTAGCGTCTCTCCGAAGCCATCCAGATACAACCAGTTTTGATTCGCGTCCGTCGTGCGATTTCGCAGCACATACTGCGTCGCCTGTGCGGTACCGGGTGTGGCAGAAAAAGAGCCTGCGGCGCTGGCCGTTTGACCGTGCAGACGCGCCCGTCCCGCGTACCCCCCGGGTACCGATGAATACGCGCCAGACGCGGTATTGGACGCGCCGCCTGCGACCACGGCGTTGGACGCGGACGCAACGTTTGTGTCACCGCCGCCAACGATTGCGTAGTTCGCGCTGACACTGTTGCTGACGCCAGCGACCACCGCCGCGCCGTAGGTCGTGGCCTCGGTGCCGGTGATGCTATTGAGATAGCCACCGCCGATAAACGATGCCGCGCCGGCAACGCGATTCTGGTAGCCACCGACGATTGCGCCGCCTCGCCCGGTGACGGTGTTTGGGAAGCTCGTTGTCTCAACGCCAGAGCAGCAATAGCCGCCGCCACCGATGAACGACCCGTGCGCCGACGCCGTGTTGCCGCCACCACCGACCACGACCGAGAACGTGCCGGTGGCCTGATTCGATCGGCCGCCGCCGACCGAGCTGTGTTGACCGCTGGCGAGATTCAGTTCGCCGCCGCTCACTCGGCTGAACGATGCGCTCGACGCGTTGTTGAGTCCGCCGCCAATGGCGCTATAGAGTCCGTTACTCGCATTCGCATTGCCGCCTGCCACAGCGCTACCACCGCCGCCGGCGGTATTACCCAGACCACCAGCGACTGTCGCCCCGACTGCGCTGTTGGGCCCTGAAGCGTCGTCACCGGCGCGATTGCCCCAGCCTCCGCCGACCGTGCCGTAGATGTCGGTCACGCGATTGCGCTTGGCGGCTCCGTAGCCGGGATCGGTGCCGTCGGTGATGCCGCCACCGGCGATGGTCGCGCCGCGCACGCCCGCGACAACCTCGTTCGCGGTTGAGCCGTTAATGACGTTCGGCGCGCTGGCGACGCCGCTTTGAACGATGCGCAGACCGTCTCCGCCGGGGACAAGCACATTGGCTGATGCGCCGCCGCTTTGCAGCGTGACCGGAAACGCATCGGTCGTGCCGATCACGCCGGCCGCGCCAAATGCATTGCCACCCAGTGTCCACGCGTTGATCGCGCCACCCAGCGCGCAACCGCTCGCGAGGAAGCTGGTGATCGCCGCCGTGGTCGGACGCGATGCGGAGGGAGCTGAGCCCAGCGCGAGACCGGCCGTGAGCGACGCCCCCGTGAAGCCCGACAAGTGTCGCGCAATGATCGTCGTATCGACAGTATCGATGGTGCCATCGCCGTTCATGTCCAGCGCGCAACCGACACATTCGATATTGTTTTTCACCTGCAACGGGTCGAGGCTCGCGTACTTGGTGCTGGCAACGAGCGGGCTTCCCGCAATGCCTAGCGCGTAGCGGGTCAGCACCAATCCGTCGTTCAGGGCGTCCGACGCGCCGTTGTCGAACGGGCATTGCGCCGCGCTTACCGCCGAGGGGACCGTTGCCGCGAAGCAGGCGACAGCGTCGGCGACCGCGCCACGCCGAAAACCGGCGACGTACAAGGAAGAGCAAATTGATATGGCCATGCAAACTCCAGAGGGTGAGCGGCGAACAGCAGGCGACTGTGCCTCATGCCCTGAAAGCGCAAAGGTGCGAAAACCGGCTCATCCCGGATCGAGTCGGTAAGCAACTTTGTGTCGCAACGCCCATTGGATTGGGGATACGGCCAGGATTCGCGGTATATTGACAAATACGTAAATGCTCATCTAACCCAAGTGCATCAAACGTTTCACAAAAAAGTTGATACGGTCTCGGGCCGGGTTATGCCAACCGAGGGCAGCGCGGCAAATGTCGTCGAAATCCGCGAACCGCGAATAGCAGTGGGCGCGATGCGCACGACGCGCAACAGTTTCGCCACTGGAGCCGCCGCGACCGACTCCTCGCGTCGCTAATTTATGCCAGATGCATTAGAGTAGCGCCGGGTGATGGGAGCGCCAACCGGCATGTTGATCGGGTCTGCGCAGCATTCTTCGGGGAGTTCGGAAAATGAGTATTCAACCGCCGTGGCGCGGGGTCGCCACGACGTACGCCGTTGTGTCTGTTGCGTTGATCGTCTGGACGTGGCGCGGTTTTGATTTGACAGCGACGGCGATCATGGTGGCGACGCTCGCCATGTTTGCTTCCTGCTTTTGGAGCGCATCCCTGTTGTTCGGACAGCGCGCAGCGTGGCGGTTTGCGGCGCTGGCGGTGCCGATTGGGTGGTTTGCCGAGCAGATGGGCTCGTCGCACGGCTGGTTTTTCGGAAGCTACACCTACACGACCGTGTTGGGACCGGCCGTCGGCAATGTGCCGATCGTGATTCCGTTGATGTGGTATGCGCTGTGTTTCATGGGGTTGGTACTGGCCAATCTCGCGTTGTGGCGGCAGCCTGTGGACACGTCACCGGCGTGGGGGCGAATGCTATTTGGCGTGGTGGTCGCGGCGATGTTTGTCACGGCGTTTGATCTGGGCGCGGACCCGTATTTTGTGTTTGTGCTGAAGGCATGGATCATGGACAAGAAGGATGGCGGCTGGTTTGGCGAAACCTTGCAGGGATTTGTGGGCTGGATGTTCATCGGCTCGGTGATTCTGATTTTGTTTCGGGTGCTGTCGCGGCCGCTCGCTGCGCCACCGGTGAACCGCGATACGATTTGGGCGGCACGGGTGCCGCTTCTGCTTTACGCGAGTGCGGTCGTGTTTCAGGTGTGTCTGGGGCATCCGATTGAGATTCGTACGATTACGATTTTTGCAATGGGCTTGCCGCTGTTGATTGCGGCCAACGCCTATCGGCAGTGGGCGCGCGCAGCGGAACTGGAGGACATTCAATGACGCCGACCCAGGTTGATCTCGACGCCTTCACTCGTCTCGCCGATCCGCTCGCCGACGATACTGCAGCGGCGATTATCGGGCCGTGGACGGAGGACTCGCGCTCCGGTTGGGCCGAGCGCATGGCGCGCGTCGGCACGGCCAATCGGCTCATTGCGCAGTGGTCGAGCAACGGCGCGTTGGTGGACTGGCCTGCCGCCGAAGTAACGGGCGACCCGGACATGCTCGCGGCGATGCGAACGTATGTGGCGCGAGCACGCGTGCTCCCGGAGTGGGCGGACGCAGTAAAGATTGAGCGAGCGGAGCAGCTGTTCATGGAGTACGGGCCGCTATCGTGCACGCTCCTGTTTTGCGCCAGCTTGCCGGAGTGTTACTACCTGCCCGATCTCGCCGAGGTTTTGCACGTGACGGGGCAACTGGAAAGCAATACCGACTACCGCGTTCGTTCGACAGCGGCAA
>JAYWAQ010000402.1:0-1683 GCA_043782305.1 Burkholderiales bacterium | reverse complement strand
AAAATTCAGGCCGGCGTGGAAAGCCGTGTGGGCACCAGAACACAGACCAAGGGCGATGAAGCGCGTATAGCCAAATTGATGCTTCAAGTGATTCAATGCAGCCTTAGCATCGGCCAAAGCAGTATCCGGGTATGGGTGATTTTCTCGAATCAGGCGAGAACTGGGCACACTGTCTCCAATGCCCTCCAAGTCAAAGCGAAAACAGGCAAAACCCAACGCGGATAAGTTTCGGGCGAGCGTTACATAGAGACGATTGGGGCCAACGTGATGCACTGCACCGGCATTAAAGAATATGATCGCGGGATAATCGGTCGCCGTAGTCGTTCGACTTAGTATTCCGAAGAGCTGCTCGTTCACTCCAAAACGGCAGAATCTCTCCTCGATTGTTTCAGTCACATCGTGTTCGCCTTGGAATGGAAACTTGATGTGCTCATTTAAACGCATGTTTTGCGTGGTTGGCAATTCCACCCAACTTTCACTGTATTTGATCACCCAGTCGATGATGGATGAGAACGCAGTTTCCGGTACAACGGTGAACTGGGGCTCGGCCATCATTGCAGCGAATCCGAAAACCGCTATGTGGTCGTTAATTACTTCCATTGATGCAAAGTGCACGGAGAGGGACTGTTCAGGAGTCAGATCATCGCGACCGACCACAAGTGCTCGTTGAGCTACGCTAAACGTCAGACTCAGTAAATCGACACCTCGAAGCGAGGAAATTGTCCCCGCAGACAATTCAAAGCCAGCGCTTTCCAGAACACCGTCAGCAACCGGGACGAACCCATCTCCGGTCGATGCGATCGCTTGAATTTCACGCAAGTAGCGACGCCCGCTAATACACGGGTTCCATAGAACCAGAAAATCGACTTCAACTTCACTCGCAACCAATGCGGCAAGGGTCGCGCCTAGACGAACCCCTAAGAGGCAGATACGACGACGCGCGCCAAGCTCACGCGCTTGTTGAATCGCTGCTTTGATATTGCTTTGCCAGCATCGCCACCGATCAGTATCAAGGTCGGTTCCCGGTGAATCACCTGTTCCATGATAATCAAATCGAACAGCGGGAATACCATGTTGTGCAAGTCGGTCCGCAAGGTGGCGGATGGAACGATGACTATGCGCATATTCATAGCCAATAGGGTTACAGATTACAACTACGCAGTCCTGTTGCGCCACACTATTGGCGGTGTGGTACCAGCCGAAACAAGAATCTGCGCCATCCTGAAAATAAAGGGGTTCACGATCTACGCTAGACGGAAACTCCTCAGATGATTCGGTATTCATCGTTCATGCAGTGTCAGCGCACTTGTCAGGTTTCGAGCCAATTGTAGATTTCGGTTGCGCACGTACTGTGGTGGTTTCAGCTATATTCAACGCTTCAAAATGTACTTTGAATGTTGGCGTGTCAACGTTACACAGTGAGAATACGACCACTTTTTGTTGGCCCGGTGAGAGATGAAAGTAATTGTCGCTAGGCGTAAACCCCTTGCAGGATACACAAACCGCTTGCAAGAACACATCGCTCGACAACGTCACGGCCACTCTGCCGTCAGCTTGCCAATCCGCTGATGATTCGATAGTGGTTGCTCGCTGTATGCTGAGATCAAGCCCGCAAGGAAAACAAAAGTCTTCGCTCAGCAAAACGCCAGTGTCACGCCGCTTCAATCGAACGTTGATGACATC
>JAYWAQ010000401.1:0-4822 GCA_043782305.1 Burkholderiales bacterium | reverse complement strand
CGTTCACCGCCGCCTCAAAATAGCTTGCCGTTGCGCCATCCTGCGACAAGAGCAAAGCGTCGTAATGCGACAGGCCATATTGCGACGAAAAGCGCGCGCACTTTGCCTCGGGTAGCTCGGGCATGCTCGCCCTGATGCGCGCCAGCATTTCGTCGGTGACCACCAGCGGCGGCAAATCAGGATCGGGGAAGTAGCGATAGTCCATCGCGTCTTCCTTGCTGCGCATCGCTTTTGTTTCGCCCGTATCGGGATTGAACAGCACGGTCGCCTGCTGTATCTTGCGACCGTCTTCAATCTCGGCGATTTGCCAGCGCACTTCAAAATCAATCGCCTGCTGCATGAACTTGAAACTGTTCAGGTTCTTGATTTCGCGGCGAGTGCCAAATTCGGTTTGCCCCTTCTCGCGCACCGACACGTTCACGTCGCAACGGAACGAGCCTTCCTGCATGTTGCCGTCGCAGATGTCGAGGTAGCGCACCAGGTTGTGCAGCGCTTTAGCGTAGGCAATCGCCTCTTTCCCAGAGCGCATCACTGGCTCGGTGACGATCTCCAATAGCGGCGTACCAGCGCGGTTCAGGTCAACGCCCGACGCGCCCTCGAACTCGGTGTGCACGCTCTTACCTGCGTCTTCTTCGAGATGCGCGCGCGTGAGTTCGATGAACTTCGTCGTGCCGTCATCCAGAGTGATGGTGAGGCCGCCGCCCTGAACAATCGGTGTCTCAAATTGCGAAATCTGATACCCCTTGGGCAGATCGGGATAGAAGTAGTTTTTGCGGGCAAAGACTGAGCGTTGGTTGATCTTTGCACCGATGGCCAAACCGAACTTCACTGCTCGCTCAACCGCGCCTTTGTTCATAACGGGCAATGCGCCAGGCATCGCCAGATCGACGACGTTGGCCTGCGTATTCGGCGAAGCGCCGAAGGCGGTGCTGCTTCCACTAAAAATTTTGGACGCAGTGGTCAGCTGCGTGTGCGTTTCAAGACCGATAACGATTTCCCACTGGGCCATGTTCGAACTCTAGATTGATGGATGGCGCTTGTGCCAATCCGTCGCCAGTTGAAACTGATGTGCCACATTCAGCATGCGCGCTTCATCGAGATAATTGCCAATAATTTGCATGCCTACGTGTTGGCCATTTTCGTCAACGCCGCACGGGTGACTCATTGCCGGCTGTCCAGTGAGGTTGGCGCAAATAGTGAAGATGTCGTTCAAGTACATCTTTACCGGATCGTCGCTTTTGCTGCCAAACTGGAATGCGGTTTCCGGCGCAGTTGGCCCCATCACCACGTCACACACTTCGTAAGCACGCTTGAAGTCCTCGGCGATCAGGCGACGCAATTTACCCGCTTGAAGGTAGTACGCGTCGTAGTAGCCATGCGACAACACATAGGTGCCGATCAGGATGCGGCGCTTGACCTCGGCACCGAAGCCTTCGGCACGCGAGCGCTTGTACATGTCCATGAGGTCATCGTACTTTTCGGCGCGGTGGCCAAAGCGGACGCCGTCGAAGCGTGACAAGTTGCTCGACGCTTCGGCAGGAGCAACCACGTAATACGCCGGCACCGAATACTTGACGTTTGGCAGCGAAACTTCAACTGTAGTCGCCCCGAGTTTTCGATAGACGGCCAGCGCGTCATCCACGGCCTTTGCAATGCCGGGAGCTACGCCTTCGCCGAAAAACTCTTTCGGCAATCCAATGCGCAGGCCGGTCAGCGGTCTAGCCAGGTCACGGGAATAGTTTTCTTTGGGCCGATCGAGCGACGTTGCGTCGTTTGTATCGAATCCGGCCATCGCGTTCAACAGCAATGCGCAATCTTCCGCTGTTTGAGCGAAAGGCCCCGCCTGATCTAGTGACGAGGCAAAGGCGATGATGCCAAAGCGGGAACACACGCCATACGTGGGTTTCAGTCCGGTGAGGTTGCAGAACATGGCGGGCTGACGGATCGAGCCACCGGTGTCGGTGCCGGTGGACGCGGGCGTCAGACCCGCGGCCACGCTGGCCGCAGAGCCGCCGGACGATCCGCCGGGCACGCGCGTCAGGTCCCACGGATTTTTGACTGTGCCGAAGTAGGAAGTCTCGTTGGACGAGCCCATCGCGAACTCATCCATGTTCAACTTGCCGAGCGTGACCATGCCAGCTGCCGACATGTTTTTGACGACAGTTGATGTGTAGGGCGCGACGAAGTTTTCCAGCATCTTCGAACCGCAGGTGGTTCGCCAGCCGTCGATCAGGTAGATGTCTTTATGTGCGATGGGCACGCCGAGCAAAGGCGCGGCCTCGCCTACGGCGCGCTTAACGTCCGCAACTTTTGCCTCAGCCAGCGTTTTTTCGCGATCCAGCGTGACGTAGGCGTTGAGAACGGGCTGCAACGCCTCGGCGCGGTCAAGATAATGAGTGGCGAGCTCAACGGCGCTGACTTTTTTGGCTTCCAGCGCTTTGACCGTTTCGGCGACCGTGGAGAAGGCGTTCCAGCTCATTCGATCACCTTCGGCACGAGAAAATAGCCCTCAGCCGCCTCGGGTGCATTTTTCTGATATTTCTCGCGATGATCAATCTCGGTTACGACGTCGTCGCGCAATCGCAAAACCATATCAAGTCCGTGCGACATCGGCTCGATACCTTGCGTATTAACGGCCTGCATCTCGTCAATGAGCTTGAAAATGCCATCCAGCTTGGCTTGCACGTCGAGGACGTCGGCGGGAGTAACGCGGATACGGGCAAGATGCGCGATCCGCTCGATATCTTGGGAGGAGAGGCTCATGAATCAGGGAAAGTCAGGGAAACTCAGGAAAGCGGCACGCGCCGGACGCTGCATTGAGGCTGGCCGCGGACAGAACAGAGGTATTTGTTTAGAGGCGGTAGGGTAACATATTGAGTTAATTAGAGCTCGCTTCAACCCTCATACAGAATGCTGAAGAAGGGCTTGCAGTCGATGTTTCCGGGGGATGGTAGTAGGGTCTGACGTGCATTTTGCATCTTGGGCCCGCACGGCATTGTCCGATGCGGTCACGGGAGGCCGCGAGAATTTATGTTCAAGTTTCTGACCAGTTATTTTTCAACCGACATCGCTATCGATCTCGGTACCGCCAATACGCTCATTTATGTGCGCGGAAAAGGCATCGTTCTTGACGAGCCATCGGTCGTGGCGATACGCCAGGAAGGCGGACCTAACGGCAAGCGCGTCATCCAGGACGTCGGCTTGTCGGCCAAGCAGATGTTAGGCCGCACACCGGGCAACATCACTGCGATTCGCCCGATGAAAGACGGCGTGATTGCCGACTTCAACGTCACCGAGCAGATGCTGAAACAGTTCATCCGCAAAGTGCTCGACAGCAAGATGTTCAGCCCGAGCCCGCGCATCATCATCTGCGTGCCGTGCGGCTCAACGCAGGTGGAGCGCCGGGCGATTCGTGAGTCTGCTCTGGGTGCGGGTGCGTCCAAAGTGTTTCTGATAGAAGAGCCGATGGCTGCGGCAATTGGCGCTGATCTGCCAATTTCGGATGCGACCGGTTCGATGGTGGTTGACATCGGTGGCGGCACGACGGAAGTAGGCGTCATATCGCTCGGCGGTATGGTTTACGCGGGTTCTGTGCGGGTTGGCGGCGACAAGTTCGATGAGGCAATCATCAATTACATCCGTCGCAACTACGGAATGCTGATCGGCGAAACCACAGCCGAAATGATCAAAAAGAAGATCGGCTCGGCCTTTCCCGGCAGTGAAGTGCTGGAGATGGAAATCAAGGGCCGCAATCTGGCTGAAGGCATTCCGCGCGCATTCACGGTTTCGTCTAACGAGATTCTCGAAGCGCTCACCGATCCGCTGAACGCAATCGTCAGCGCGGTGAAGCAGGCGCTGGAGCGCACGCCCCCTGAACTCGGCTCGGACATTGCCGACAAGGGAATGGTGCTGACCGGCGGTGGCGCGTTACTGAGGGACATTGATCGCCTGCTGATGGAAGAAACCGGTTTGCCGGTGGTGGTGGCCGAGGACCCGCTCACCTGTGTGGTGCGCGGCTGTGGCAAGGCGCTCGAAAACATTGATCGCCTGTCTTCAATCTTCACGACAGACTAGGGAAGCGCTGAGCAAGTGAGCGAGACGGATGCAGTACGAGGCGTGTGGCGCACAGGAACCGGAATGTACGCTCTGGTACATGAGGATTCCGAGCACCACGCAACGAAGTAATGCGCCGTCGCAGCCACTTGCTCAGCGTTTCCCAAAGAAAGTCCGTCCAGTGACATCTCGCTGCCCACGCCCTCACATGATGAGCGTCGGCAGCGGATTCACGACTCCACGTAGGTTGTATGAACGGTAGAGTCACCTCGCTGCCCTCGGAGCCGCCCCGCTTTTTTAATCGCGGGCCGAGTCCGATTGCGCGCCTGACGTTTTTCGGCGTGATTTCGCTCGCGCTGATGTTCATCGATTCGCGCTTTCGCACGCTGGAGACGGTGCGCATGGCGATTGCGACTGTGGTTTACCCCGTGCAACAGGCGGCACTTCTGCCCGCGCAAATGGCAACGCGATTCGGCGAGTTCTTCGACACGCGGGAAGACCTGCGCGTACAAAACACAAAATTGAAGGCCGACCTGCTTCAGGCGTCGCTCGCGCAGCAGTCGCAGATCGCGGCCAGGATCGAGGCGGACAGACTGCAAAAATTGCTGCAAATTTCGCACACATCGATCACGAAAGCACAAGCAGCACGTGTGGTCTACCTTGGGCGCGATCCGTTCTCGCAAAAGGCATTCGTGGATCGTGGTGTGTCTCAGACGTTCGAGCCCGGCTCGGCTGTAGAGCAGGTGACGTGGGTGGGAGCCGACGAGAT
>JAYWAQ010000400.1:0-1699 GCA_043782305.1 Burkholderiales bacterium | reverse complement strand
ACGAGAAAGAGCAGGACTTCAAAGGCGTTCTGACCAAAGTTAAAGCGAAGAACCCTGACGTCATCATGTTCGGCGGGATGGATGCTCAAGCCGGCCCGATGGTCAAGCAGATGAAAGCACTCGGCATCAAGGCCAAGTTCATCTCTGGCGACGGCGCAAAATCCTCTGAGCTGATCAAGCTCTCCGGCGATGCAGGCGAAGGCGTTTACGCGACCGAAGCTGGTCTGCCGAAAGAGAAAATGCCACAAGGCCAGGCTTTCTATGACAAGTTCAAAGCCAAATTCAATGCGGATGTTCAGGTCTACGCTCCGTTCACCTACGACGCAACGAACGTTCTGATCGCTGCCATCGGCAAGGTCGGTACCGATCCAGCCAAAATCATCGACGCTATCAAGGCAACCTCGATGGACGGCGTGACCGGCAAGATCGCGTTTGACGACAAAGGCGACATCAAAGACGGCGCAGTGACGGTTTCCGTCATCAAAGGCGGCAAATGGGAAACCGTGCAAATCGTGGGTGGCCCCGCTGAAGCGGCTGCTCCAGCAGCCGCAGCACCGGCTCCAGCCGCTGCCCCAGCAGAAGCGAAAAAACCCTAATCGGTTAGTTCGTTATCTCGTAAAAACGGCACCTTCGGGTGCCGTTTTTTTGTGCCTAAAATTCTTCGCGGAAAATACAGCTTATTCGTGCAATGCTGCCTGCATAGGGGGTAGAGACCCGGATTTGCAAAAGTCGACAATTGACTTTATTGCCTGTCAGCCCATGCGCGCACGTCCTTTCACGTGAAAGCAGCTTCTACATAAGCATCCTGCGCCAGCGCTTCATCAGCAGCAGTCAAGACGCCCAGTGCGCGCTATTACCCGTGGGAACCGTCGATCACGCAAAGACAGGCAACCGTCGAAGGCATCAGGCGTAACTGTGGCTGCGGACGTTTGCTACGGCATGCGGCGCGTTGTCGCGCTGCGGGGCAGCTAGAGCCGAGAAGAGGTTTTTCGGGTTTTCGAGCGAAGGAATCAACGCGATTCGCTGGCCAAACCCATGCGCTTCGGCGCTGTCGTACATGAAGCGTAATGCCGAGAAATCCTCAAGCGCGAAGCCGACCGAATCAAAAACGGTGACCTCGGAGGCCGACGTGCGGGCTAGTGCCTGCCCGGTGAAAACTTGCCACAGCTCGGTCACGGGCAAGTCTGCCGGCATCTGCTGAATTTCGCCCTCGATCCTTGATTGCGGCGCGTACTCCACGAACACGCTCGCCTGCTTGAGTATTTCGGCGTGCAATTCGGTTTTGCCGGGACAGTCGCCGCCGACGGCATTGATGTGTACACCCGGCGCGATCATGTCGGGCGTTAGGATAATTGCCCGCGTCTTGTCGGCGGTCACGGTGGTGATGACGTCGGCACTGCGCGCGGCGTCGCCCGCACTGTCACACACTACGATGTTGAAGCCGAAAGGCTGCAGGTTAGCCACCAGTTTGGCCGTCGCACCGTCATCAACATCGTAGAGTCTCAGCGTATCGATGCCGATCAGGTATTTGAACGCCAGCGCCTGAAATTCACTTTGCGCGCCGTTGCCGATCAGCGCCATGATACGGCTGTCCTGGCGAGCCAGCGATTGCGCGGCGAGCGCGGACATCGCGGCGGTTCGCAGCGCGGTGGTGATCGTGAGCTCAGAGAACAAGAGTGGCGCGCCGGTGTCAACGTCG
>JAYWAQ010000399.1:0-4844 GCA_043782305.1 Burkholderiales bacterium | reverse complement strand
AACGCCGGCAGTTTTTGCCTTTTCAGCGATGCGGGTACCGACGATTTCAGCAGCGGCTTTGTCGCCACCGTTCTTGATTTGCGCGCGCACTTCAGCTTCAGCCGTTGAGGCGCTTGCCAATACTTTGCTGCCGTCACCCGAGATGACCTGCGCATAGATGTGCGAGTTGGTGCGGAACACCGCGAGGCGCGTCGCCAATTGAATGGTCAAACGCACGCGCGTTTGACGAGCGCGGCGAATACGAGCGACTTGTTTGCTTTTAGTCATTGCGATTGCCTGCCTTACTTCTTCTTGGTTTCTTTGAGCGCCACAACTTCGTCAGAGTAGCGAACGCCTTTGCCCTTGTAAGGCTCCGGCGGACGGTACGCGCGAACTTCTGCGGCTACCTGGCCGACCTGTTGACGGTCAGCGCCCTTGATAAGAATCTCGGTCTGCGTCGGCGTTGTCACCGTCACACCTGCGGGCATTTTGTGCGCAACAGGATGCGAGAAACCGAGCGTCAGGTTCAGCGTGTCACCGGCAGCGGCAGCACGATAGCCCACGCCAACCAGCGTCAACTTCTTCGAAAAACCTTCCGACACGCCGCGAACCATGTTGTTCACCAGCGCGCGGCAGGTGCCCGACATCGCACGGCTGTGCTGATCACCGTTCGCAGCGGCGAAGGTGATTTGATTGTCTTTACGCTCGATCTTGACCGAGCCACCAAAGTCGTGCGACAGCGAGCCCAACGGGCCTTTGACGTCAACACGACCACCGGCCAAATGCACTTCGACCTTGGCGGGAATATCTACGGGGTATTTAGCAATACGTGACATGCATTTCCCCTTACGCGACCGTGCAGAGCACTTCGCCGCCCAGGCCCAGGCTGCGTGCTTTACGATCAGTCATAACACCCTGAGGCGTAGACACGATGGCAACACCAAGGCCGTTCATCACGCTAGGCAAGTCATCCTTGCCGCGATAGATACGAAGACCTGGTTTGCTGATCCGCTTGATCGTCTCGATAACGGGACGACCGGCGTAATATTTAAGACCGATTTCGAGTTCGGCTACTTTGGTGATGTCACCGGCAACTTTAAAGTCTTCGATATAACCTTCGTCTTTGAGGACGCGGGCAATAGCGGCTTTAACTTTGGACATCGGCATTTTGACCGACGTTTTTTCCATGGCCTGTGCGTTGCGGATACGGGTCAACATATCGGCGATAGGATCAGACATACTCATTTCTGATTCTCCTTACCAGCTAGCTTTGGTGAGACCAGGGATCTCACCGCGGAATGCAAGCTCGCGAACCTTGTGGCGCGCGAGACCGAATTTGCTGAACACGCCACGCGGACGGCCCGTCAACTGGCAGCGATTGCGCAGACGGGTCGGATTGGCGTTACGTGGGAAAGCCTGCAATTTGGTGCGTGCAGCGGCATGCGCTTCTTCACCGGCTTTGCTGTCAGCAATGATTGCCTCAAGTGCAGCACGCTTTTTTGCGTACTTGGCGACGAGGGCTTCGCGTTTCTTTTCGCGATTGATAGTGGCTAGTTTTGCCATTTTGTTCTCGCTTGCCTTTATGCCGTTTGCGGGGCGCGGAATGGGAAACGGAACGCAGCCAGCAGGGCTTTCGCTTCGTCGTCGGTTTTGGCGGTGGTTGCGAACGTGATGTTCATGCCACGCAGTACGTCAATCTTGTCGTACTCAATCTCGGGGAAAATGATCTGCTCTTTCACACCGAGGTTGAAGTTGCCACGGCCGTCGAAACCACGGGGCGAGATGCCACGGAAGTCACGAACGCGGGGCAGCGCAACGTTCACGAAACGGTCGAGGAACTCGAACATTTGCTTGTTGCGAAGCGTCACCATCGTACCGACGGGATAGCCTTCACGAATCTTGTAGTTCGCGATCGCTTTTTTCGCCTTGGTCACGACTGGCTTTTGACCGACGATTGCCGTCAGATCTTTAGTCGCGTGTTCAAGGACTTTTTTATCTCCGACCGCTTCGCCTACACCCATGTTGACCACAATCTTGGTCAGACGAGGCACTTGCATCACGGACTTGTAGCCGAACTGTTTGACCAGTGCGGGCACGATTTCTTTGCGGTATTGCTCTTGTAAACGGGCCATATTTCTCTCCCCGCCTAGACCGGCTGGCCGGTCGATTTGAAGACACGCTGCTTGCGGCCATCATCAAGTGACTTGATGGTGACGGCGTCAGCCTTTTGCGTGCCTGCGTTGTAGATTGCGACGTTTGACGATGAAATCGCCATTTCGTTCGTCATGAGGCCGCCCACTTCGTTTTTCATGGGGTTCGGCTTCACAGCGCGCTTGACCTGGTTGATGCCCGTGACGAGCATCGAACTGTCGAACACGCGCACGACCTCGCCGCGCTTGCCCTTATCGCGACCGGTTGTCACAACAACCGTGTCGCCTTTGCGAATTTTTTGCATTTTTGTCTCGCCCCGGCTTAAAGAACTTCGGGCGCCAGCGACACGATCTTCATGAACTTTTCAGTGCGCAATTCGCGCGTCACTGGTCCAAAGATGCGGGTGCCAATAGGCTCGAGCTTTGCGTTGAGAATCACGACGGCGTTGTTGTCAAACTTGACCAACGAACCATCACTACGACGGATGCCTTTGGCAGTGCGAACAACCACTGCGTTATAGACCTCGCCTTTTTTGACGCGACCGCGTGGCTGCGCATCCTTGATGCTGACTTTAATCACATCACCAATGCTGGCATAGCGTCGCTTCGACCCGCCCAGCACCTTGAAACACATGACGCGACGAGCACCCGTGTTATCGGCGACGTCGAGCATCGACTGCATTTGAATCATATTTTCTTTCTCTCCAACTTACCTCGAAGCCTTGATTTCAAACGGCTCCGAGCAGTCTTGGGGCCCCGCCAATGATTCGATCACTTTGATCAAACCAGAAACGATTGGGCTCTGTTTTAGGCGCTGCGCGGCTACTGAATCACTCAGATGCCTCACTTTTGCGGCGCTTAGCCAATTATTATGGCATGATGTTATTTGTTAGTCAAATCTTTTTGATTGACGCAGAGTTATTTCTCGCCTGCGACACAATATTTTTCGTGCGGCGCGTTACAAGTTCAGGCGAGCACAAGCTCGCGCACCATAAGGAGGAACCGGGCCGGGTCTTGCAAAATAGCAACACCTTTTCTATGTGATCATTACTGCATGAGGGCTGAGCGACCAAAACGTCAAAACTCGACAATGGCTAGATTAAGCGCTTAGCTCAATGATAAAGGGGATTTCAGCGAAAAGCTGATTCTCAAGCTGACGACTAAACAAAGCGTCTCTCCCCACGCAAAAGTCCGGGCAGACAATAAAAAAGCAGCCGAAGCTGCCTCTTATTCGATGCGCAAAGGAAAAAACTTACGCTTTTTCCAGAACGCGCGAAACGGTCCAGGACTTGGTCTTGGAGAACGGGCGGCACGCTTTGATTTCGACCAGATCGCCCATTTTGGCGGTGCTGGTTTCGTCGTGGGCGTGGTATTTTTGTGACTTGGTCACGACCTTGCCGTAGAGCGGGTGCTTGACGCGACGCTCGACGAGAACGGTGATGGTTTTGGTCATTTTGTCGCTGACGACGCGACCGGTTTCGATCGCGATAATCGGCGCTTTTGCAACGGCTTGGGGCGTTGCAGACTTGGCTACGGTTGCGGTTGCTGCTTCGCTCATTTGCTTGCTGCCTTCTGATTGAGCACTGTCTTGACGCGAGCTATATCACGACGGGTACGGCTTAACTGGCTCGTATTCGTCAGTTGCTGCGTCGCCTTTTGCATGCGAAGGCCGAAGTGCGACTTGTAGAGAGCGGTGAGCTCGGTGTTGAGCTCAACCTCTGATTTCGCGGTCAATTCTTTGGTATTCATGGATTAGCCCACCAAACGTTGTACGAACGTGGTGGCGATCGGGAGCTTGGCAGCGGCGAGCAGGAATGCTTCGCGCGCCAACGTCTCTTCAACGCCGTCCATTTCGTAGAGCACTTTGCCTGGCTGGATCTCAGCGACGTAGTACTCGGGGTTACCTTTGCCGTTACCCATGCGGACTTCGGCTGGTTTTTTGGAGATCGGTTTGTCCGGAAAAATCCGGATCCAGATACGTCCACCGCGTTTGATGTGACGGCTGATCGCGCGACGTGCCGCTTCGATCTGACGTGCAGTCAAACGACCGCGGCTCGTTGCCTTAAGGCCGAACTCGCCGAAGCTTACGTTGTTGCCGCGAGTTGCGAGGCCCTTGTATCGGCCTTTTTGCTCTTTGCGGTATTTTCTTCTAGCCGGCTGTAGCATTTCTCACTCCTGCAGGGCGACGGGGACGACGCTGCTCTCTTGGCTCTTCGGCTGGTGCGCCCGCTGCGTTATCCGCTGCGGCCATGCCCAAGTTTTCGCCTTTGAATACCCAAACTTTGATACCGATGATGCCGTAGCTGGTTTTGGCTTCGGACGTGCCGTAGTCAATATCAGCACGGAGCGTATGCAACGGCACACGGCCTTCGCGATACCACTCGGTACGGGCGATTTCCGCACCGTTCAGACGACCTGCGCTCATGATCTTGATGCCTTGAGCACCCAGACGCATGGCGTTTTGCATCGCACGTTTCATGGCGCGACGGAACATGATGCGCTTTTCGAGCTGTTGCGCGATGGAATCGGCGACCAGCTTGGCATCGGTTTCGGGCTTGCGCACTTCTTCGATGTTGAGCGCGATTTCGCAGTTCATCATCTTACGAAGCTGCGAGCGCAATGCTTCAATATCTTCACCTTTTTTACCAATCAGAACACCTGGACGGGCGCTGTAAATGGTGATACGGGCGTTCTTGGCAGGACGCTCGATGATGA
>JAYWAQ010000398.1:0-4851 GCA_043782305.1 Burkholderiales bacterium | reverse complement strand
TCACCTTTTTTACCGATCACAACACCTGGACGGGCGCTGTAAATGGTGATACGGGCGTTCTTGGCGGGACGCTCGATGATGATCTTGCTGACGTTCGCGTTCTTGAGCTTTTGCATCAGGAACGTGCGGACTTTGTAGTCCTCGTTGACTTTGCCAGCAAAGTTTTTGCTGTTGGCGTACCACTTTGAGGTCCAGGCGCGGGAAACCGACAGGCGGAATCCAGTTGGATTGATTTTTTGGCCCATAAGAACCTCTAGTTCCCGACGGTCACATGAATGTGACAGGTTTGTTTGAGGATGCGAGCGCCACGGCCTTTTGCACGAGCTGCGAAGCGGCGCATGACGATGGCTTTATCAACGTAGATCGAAGTGACCTTCAATTCGTCGATGTCCGCTCCGTCATTGTGCTCAGCGTTGGCGATAGCCGACTCCAGCACTTTCTTGATCAGCACAGCCGATTTTTTCGGGCTGAAGGTCAAAAGGTTGAGCGCTTTGGCGACAGGCAGTCCGCGTACCTGGTCAGCGACCAGACGTGCTTTCTGATCCGAAACCGGCGCAGCTTTCATGATTGCGATTGTTTGCATGAGAGCCCCTTACTTCTTCGAGACTTTTTTGTCGGCCGGATGGCCTTTGAAAACGCGCGTCAACGCGAATTCACCCAGCTTGTGGCCGACCATTTGGTCAGACACATAAACCGGCATGTGCGCCTTGCCGTTATGCACGGCAATCGTCAAACCCACGAAATCAGGCGTGACGGTGGAGCGACGTGACCAGGTTTTGATCGGCTTCTTGTCATTTTTTGCGAGGGCCACTTCGACCTTTTTCGCCAGATGCCCGTCGACGAACGGGCCCTTCTTAACGGAACGTGCCATAGTGAATTAACCCTTCTTGGCAGCGTGACGTGTACGCACGATCATGCTGCTTGAGCGCTTGGTGCTGCGCGTCTTGAACCCTTTGGCCTTCTGGCCCCACGGCGAAACGGGGTGCATACCTCCGTTCGTGCGTCCACCCATTGGATGGTCAACCGGGTTCATACAAATTGCGCGAACGGTTGGGCGGATGCCGCGCCAACGATTTGCGCCTGCTTTGCCGATCACGCGGAGCGAGTGCTCCCCGTTACCGACTTCGCCGATTGTCGCGCGACAATCTACATGGATCTTGCGAACCTCGCCTGAACGCAAGCGAAGCTGTGCGTAGACGCCTTCACGAGCCATCAACTGAACCGATGCGCCAGCAGAGCGTGCAATCTGCGCGCCTTTGCCCGGCTGCATTTCAACGGCGTGAATCGTCGTGCCGACCGGGATGTTGCGGATCGGGAGGGCATTGCCCACCTTGATCGCAGCTTCTGCCCCGCTCTGAATGCTGTCACCTGCGGACAAGCCTTTAGGGGCCAGCACGTAACGGCGTTCGCCATCAGCGTAGCAAATCAGGGCGATAAACGCGCTACGGTTAGGATCGTATTCAAGACGCTCCACTTTGCCCGGCACACCATCTTTGTCGCGACGGAAGTCAACGATGCGATAGTGATGCTTATGGCCGCCACCTTTGTGACGGGTCGTGATGTGACCGTTGTTGTTACGACCGGAGCCGCGCTTTTGCGCAACCAGCAACGGGGCATACGGATCGCCCTTGTGCAGATCGGAATTAACAACCTTGATCATCGAGCGACGGCCCGGTGATGTGGGTTTTACTTTAATGAGTGCCATGACTTAAGCCTCCCCGCCAAAGTTGATCTCTTGACCCGGCTTGAGCGAAACGTACGCACGACGGCTGTCGCTACGACGACCGATTGAGCGGCCATGACGCTTTTCTTTGCCCTTGCGGTTAAGCATTTGCACGCTTTCCACCTGAACTTTGAAGAGCAGTTCAACGGCGGCCTTGACTTCAGGCTTGGTCGCGTCCTGCAACACTTCGAATACGACTTGTTCGTTCTTCTCGGCAACAAACGTGCTCTTCTCCGAAATGATCGGAGCGCGAAGAACAGTCATCAAACGATTTTGATTCATTTGTATGACTCCTCGATCTTGGCGATCGCTGCTTTAGTCAGCAAAACGCGATTGAAAGCGAGCAAGCTCACAGGATCAACGCTGTGTGCTGCGATAACGGCGAGGTGCGGCAGATTGCGTGCAGCCAGGAAAACATTGTTGTCTACGCTGTCCATCACGATCAGAACGTCGTTGACACCCATTTCCTTGAGAGCGCCAGCCACCAGCTTGGTCTTTGGCGCATCAATCGCGAAAGACTCGACCACATGCAAACGATCTTCGCGAACCAGCTGCGAAAGGATCGCGGCCATACCGGCGCGATACATCTTGCGGTTGACTTTGTGCGTAAAGTTCTCTTCAGGCTTGCTTGGGAATGGACGTCCACCGCCACGCCAGATCGGGCTGGAGGTCATACCGGCGCGGGCATTACCCGTACCTTTTTGTTTCCACGGCTTCTTGGTCGAGTGGCGAACTTCGGCGCGCGTTTTTTGCGCGCGGTTACCGCCACGGCCATTGGCCTGATAAGCGACGACGACCTGGTGAATCAGGGCTTCGTTGTACTCGCGACCGAACACTTCGTCCGACGCTGACATCGTAGCGGCTGATTGGCCCTTGGCGTCAATGACTTGCAATTCCATAATTTAACTCCTCACCGTCGGCGTGACGATGACGTGGCAACCGGCCGAGCCAGGAACAGCGCCCTGGATCAACAACAGGCCGCGCACGGTATCGATACGGACGACTTTAAGCGCTTGGGAGGTGCGTTGCGCGTTGCCGTGCTGACCTGCCATGCGTTTACCGGGAAATACGCGACCCGGATCCTGTGCCATACCGATAGAGCCTGGAGCACGCGTGGTCACCGAATTACCGTGCGACTCGCGGTTTGAGCTGAAGTGGTGGCGACGAATCACGCCCGAAAAGCCGCGACCTTTGGTCGTGCCTGTTACGTCCACTTTTTGGCCGACGGTAAACGTATCAACGCCTACCACAGCGCCCGCTTTGAGCTCGCCTGCTTCAGCGCGGAATTCACGGGTGATGGCACCCGACAAAACACCGGCTTTAGCGAAGTGGCCAGCTAAAGGTTTTGTCACGCGAGAGGCACGACGATCACCAAAAGTTAACTGAACACCGGCATATCCGTCATTCGCAGGCGTTTTAACCTGCGATACACGGTTGTTACTGACATCGATAACAGTCACGGCGGTTGCCGAACCATCATCATTAAAGACGCGTGTCATACCGACTTTACGTCCGATGAGTCCTAGACTCATAGTTCACCTCTTCTTTCTTGCCGCGCCTTGCAACAGTTGCTTGGCACGGTGCCGGTTTCAATTGACCGGCATCGCTTTTGAGTTGTTGCTCAGTGGTTACTGAACTTTGATTTCGACGTCGACACCCGCTGGCAGATCCAGCTTCATGAGTTGATCGACAGTCTTGTCATTGGGGTCGACGATATCCATCAAACGAAGATGGGTACGAATTTCGAATTGGTCACGCGACGTCTTATTGACGTGCGGCGAGCGCAATACGTCAAAACGCTCGATGCGTGTTGGCAACGGAATCGGACCACGAACAATTGCGCCGGAGCGCTTTGCAGTGTCGGCGATTTCCGAAGCGGACTGATCGATCAACTTGTAATCGAACGCCTTGAGACGGATACGGATTTTTTGGTTTTGCACGTTGTGTCTCGATTACTTAAGGATTTTCGAGACGACACCGGCGCCGACAGTGCGGCCACCTTCACGAATCGCGAAGCGCAGCTTCTCTTCCATCGCAACCGGCGCGATCAGCGTCACCGTCATCTTCACGTTGTCGCCAGGCATCACCATCTCGGTGCCCTCTGGCAACTTGACCGCGCCGGTCACGTCTGTCGTGCGGAAGTAGAACTGCGGACGGTAGTTGTTGAAGAACGGCGTGTGACGGCCACCTTCATCTTTACTGAGTACGTAGATTTCACATTCGAAATCCGTGTGCGGGTTGATCGAGGCGGGTTTGGCCAATACTTGACCGCGCTCAACGTCTTCACGCTTGGTGCCGCGCAGCAGGATGCCGACGTTGTCGCCCGCTTGACCTTGATCGAGCAGCTTGCGGAACATCTCGACACCCGTGCAGGTGGTCTTGACCGTGGGCTTGATACCGACGATTTCGATCTCTTCACCGACTTTGACGATGCCACGCTCGATACGACCGGTCACCACGGTGCCGCGACCGGAGATCGAGAACACGTCTTCTACCGGCATGAGGAAGGCGCCATCAATGGCACGCTCTGGCATGGGGATGTAGTTGTCCAGTGCATCAGCCAGACGGTCGATACAGGGTTCGCCCATTTCCGACTTGTCGCCTTCGAGGGCGAGTTTGGCGCTGCCTTTGATGATTGGGATGTCATCACCCGGGAAGTCGTATTTCGATAGAAGTTCACGCACTTCCATTTCGACGAGTTCGAGCAGTTCTGCGTCGTCAACCATGTCGCATTTGTTCAGAAATACGATGATGTACGGAACGCCGACCTGACGGGACAGGAGGATGTGTTCACGCGTTTGTGGCATCGGGCCATCAGCTGCGGAGCACACAAGAATGGCGCCGTCCATCTGGGCGGCACCGGTGATCATGTTTTTGACGTAGTCGGCGTGGCCGGGGCAGTCAACGTGGGCGTAGTGACGGTTCGCCGTCTCGTACTCTACGTGGGCGGTATTAATCGTAATACCGCGTGCTTTCTCTTCAGGAGCCGCGTCAATCTGGTCGTACGCTTTGGCTTCGCCGCCAAACTTGCGTGACAACACGGTCGTGATCGCTGCCGTCAACGTGGTCTTGCCGTGATCAACGTGCCCAATCGTGCCTACATTCACATGTGGCTTCGTTCGCTCAAA
>JAYWAQ010000397.1:0-1702 GCA_043782305.1 Burkholderiales bacterium | reverse complement strand
GCTTGAAAACGTCAGGTCGTCGGCATAGCGCGAGTAGCTCATACGCCACGTCGCGGCGAGCCCCGTGAGGCGCTGATCAAGGCGATGTGCGATCCAATTGGCGAGCATTGGTGAGCTGGGCGCACCTTGCGGCAGGTGCGGCACACAGAGCGTTTCCTGATGCGCTTGAATCCATGCGTTGGCTGCACTTTGGCCGAGCGTTTGTCGATTGGCCTTGAACGCTTCGCGCAGCCGTCGCGGCGACTGCGCGGCCGTGGTGAGCGTGGTCAGCGGTGTGGCCACGCACGGCGGCAAACCCAGCCGCAAAAACGCGCTGTGAACGCGGCCCGCGCTGATGTTGGTGAAAAAATCGCTGATGTCGAGGCGCACCACAATGCGCTTGCCGACGTGCGCTTTGCCATGCGTGAAGATGGATCGGCCACACACAAAACCATGAGCGGCATCATGCAGCGGTGCTGCTGCCAGCACATGCCGCAAAATGCGCCGCTGAATCACGCGCACGCTGTCAGTGGGCTGCTCGATCAGCCGCCAACCGCCGCTATTTTTGGGCCGCAGCAGCAGGTGATAGGGCGTATGTCGTTGGCAGTGATGCAGCACGGCGTCCAGCTCGTCGAGCGACACCTCCAAGCGCTGCGCGAGTTCTCTGGGAGTGATAATCGGAGGGTTGATTATTAACCGGTAATTTGGCGGATTGCAGCGGCGCTGCAAGGCGACCGGATCCTTGATACCGGGCATCGCGCCGCTGCCTTCGGCGATGAGGGCGTTGATGGCTGGGTGGTCGGCGGTATCGGACGTATCGTCGTCTTGCCACGTCAGTCCGTCAAGCTCGTCGTCAAACGATGTTTCTTGTCGGTCGCGTTCGAGGCGCGCGTATTCCGGCAACGCACACACCAGCGCCACGAGGCGCGTGTGCGCGGCGCTGCGCAGATTGAGTTCAGCGCGACACACAGCCCAGATCAGCGCATCGCAACCCACGAAATAGCGCCGCGCACGGGCTATCAGCGCGTTGCTGCCGAGCGTTCGTCCCGATGCGGCCTCGGCCCGTAAAAAGGCAGCAATTTCGTTGGGAAGCGCGTCTACCTTGGGTGAGTTTGGGGGTTCAGTGCTCACACGTCGAGACGATTATTGATGCGACTTGCGCAGATTTAGCGCAGATGAGGGCAGATTTTTCCCGCGTTTCAGACGCAGACCTTGATCCAAAAAATCTGCGGTCATCTGCGTCATAAAAAGAGCCAACGAACAATCTCCTGAGACTGCGGCGGATGAGGTGACCACGGCGAGCGCCACGCAGTTCGCAGCATTTGGGGTGATGCGCAACGCGCATCGGTGCAATGCAGCCAGTTAAGTGAGCCAAACAATCACTTGGGGCAACCCCAAGCGCCGGGGACGGGCCGAAGCTTCGATCCGGAAAAACTGGCGCTTGTCCGCAGTCGCTTCAATCATAGCTTTGGTTTGCTGTGCCGCCGCGGCAAAATAGCGCCATGAAAATTCTCGTTCAATCCACTGGGCTTGATATTGTTCCCGGCATCATTGCTGAGCTTCAAAAGCATCAGCCGGGCTGGCAGTATTTCGCGTGGCCGTCGGACGAGCCTTGTGATTACGTGGTGGGCTGGAAGCCGCCTGCGGAGCTGTTTGCGCGGCAACCAACGCTCAAGGCCGTCATCAACTACGGCGCGGGAGTGGACGCGATTTTGGCGACGCA
>JAYWAQ010000396.1:0-4855 GCA_043782305.1 Burkholderiales bacterium | reverse complement strand
CATAGCAATCGGCAAGAAACCGGCTGCAGTTACAAGTGTGCCCGAGAGCATCGGCCAAGCCGTGCTCGCATAAGCAAAAGTGGCAGAGGCGAATTTATCAAAGCCCTCTTCCAGCTTGCGCACCATCATCTCGACGACGATCATGGCGTCATCCACCAGCAGTCCGAGCGCAATGATCAGCGCGCCGGTGGAAATGCGATGCAGGTCGATCTTGAATATCTGCATCGCCAGAAATGTCGCCAGCAACACGAACGGAATCGTCAATGCAACCACCGCTCCCGCGCGCCAGCCGAGCGAAATGAAACTCACCGCCAGCACAATCGCAACAGCCTCAAGCAGCGAGCGCATAAACGTGCCTACAGCGGCTTTGACTACTTTCGGCTGATTGCTCACCTGATGAAATTCGATACCGACCGGCAGGTCGTTCTTGATGCGCTCCATCTCAGTCGTCAGGCGTTCGCCCAGTTGCAATACGTCACCATCGCTCTTCATGGACACCGAAAGCGCGATTCCCGGCTTGCCGCCGAAACGAATCGTCTGCACGGGTGGGTCCGCATAGCCACGGTAAACACTGGCGATGTCGCCCAGGCGAATCGTACGGCCGTTGACCGCGAGCTGAAGCTCGCGCACCGACTTCACCGTTTCAAAATTTCCGCTGACACGCAGCGCGATGGCGTTGTCTTTGGTCTGGATAACGCCCGCCGGGGACACCGCATTTTGCGCCTGCAGTTGCGTAGCGATAGAGGTCGCGTCAATGCCAAGCGCACCAATTTTTGTGTTGCTGATTTCGACGTAAATCTTGTCGTCAACGACGCCGACCAGCTCGATCTTTGAGACGTCCGGAATACGGAGCAATTCCTGCCGAACATCCTCCACTTTGTCGCGCAATTCTGACAATGAAAAACCATCGCCAGTGAACGCATAGATGGAGCCGAATACATCGCCAAATTCATCGTTGAAGAACGGCCCCTGCGCCTCGGCAGGCAACGTAAAGCGAATGTCGCCGACCTTCTTGCGCACCTGATACCAGAGCGCCTGAACGTCCTTACGCGGCGCGGTATCAACGAGCTCAAGAATGATGAGCGATTCACCGGGTTTGGAGTAACTCTGTGTGCGCTTGAAATACGGCATCTCCTGAAGTTTTTTCTCCAGACGGTCCGTAATTTGCGAGTCAACCTGCGAGGTTGTAGCACCCGGCCACAACGTGCGAATCGTGATTGCGCGGAACGTGAAGTCCGGGTCTTCGCGCTGCCCGAGCTTGAAGTACGCCGAGAAGCCCGCAATGGCAATTGCGAGAATGAAAAACAGCGTTAGCTGCTGGTGCTTGATCGCGGCGGCGGAGACGTTGCCCTTGCCGCCTTCCGAATCTTTACTGCCCGAGCCGATCATGGCTTGCTGCCTTCCTTGGCAACCACCGGGACAGCATTGGCAGTCGGCACTGCGGCGGCGCTAGGTACGGGTGCGGGTGAGGGTGCGGCGTCAATCAAGCGCACCTTCTGCCCTGGGAGCAACAGGTTGGCACCGGCTGTAACCACCAGGTCACCCGCCTTCAGTCCCGAGACGACTGCGACGCCTTCATTGGTGCTCGTACCGAGCTTCACTTCTACCGGTTTCACTGTTTCGCTCGCGCGGTCCACAAGCCAGACGCGCGTGGCGTTGTCGCGCGTGTAAAGCGCCGTGTTGGGAATCACAATGACCTGCGCCTCGCCCAGATCGAGACGCACGGTGGCGCTCATGCCGAGCTTCAACGCGTCGTCGGCATTGGCAATGGAGAGCTTCGCCATGTATGTCCGACTTGCCGCATCCGCCGCTGGTGCCAATTCGCGCAGTTTGGCAGCGTAAAGTTTGCCCGGAATCGCGTCGAAATGTGCGGCGAATCCTTTAGCCTGTTTCATCAGGCCAACTTCTCGCTCCGACACGTTGACGATAATTTCCTTTTCGCCAAGTTGAGCGACTCGCACCACACTTTGCCCTGCAGAAACTACGCTTCCCGCTTCCGCATCAATAGCCACGACAACGCCAGCTTTATCCGCGCGCAGTGTCTGAAAATTAAGTCCGTTCTGCGCGTTTGCCAACTGCGATTGCGCGGCTTTTACGCGCGCATCCGCCGCCGCAGTCGTCGCCGCTTGACGCTCAAGCGCTGCGCCCGAGACAAAGCCTTTGTCACGCAATTCCTGCTGGCGCTTTAACTCACTTTGTTGCAACACGAAATCTGTTCTTGCGACCTCGACCTGTGCAGCCTGAGAGTTGATCGCGGGTAGTACGTCCTGAGAGTCGAGCACGGCGAGTACTTGACCCGCTTTGACTTCCTGACCGACGTCAACGGCACGGCGCGCAATCTTTCCCGGGACCCGGAAACCGTAACGCTGCTCGTAACGAGGGCGTACTTCACCGGGCAAATACGAGATGTCACCCAGCGCGCTCATGCCCACTTGCATGAAGCGCACAGGACGTGATGGCTCCGCTTTAGTGGCTGCAGTTTCGGTGGTTTTCGCTTCGTCTTTTTTGCCGCAACCTGCGAGCGATAGCGTACCAATAGCGAGTAAAGTGGCGAGGAGGAGAGTAGCCTTCTTGTTCATCGTTTTGAATCCTTGGAATCCATAGAGTGCCGTATCTGCGTGGTGTCTGTGGTGTCAGGAATGCCCGCTACATGCGCCCAGTAGCGCGTGAGGGCGAGCGAAGCTTCCTCTTGATAGGTGCCCATGCCGGGAAGGATCGGGCACTTCGGGTCATTGGTCTGTTCGCCGCGCATCAGGCCGTAGAGCCCAATCATCATCGCGTAACTGTGTTTGAGCAGACGCACGCCTTCACCGGGCGCGAGTTTGGTGAAATGACGCTCAAGCCCTTCGCCAGCTGTGAGCAACCAGTGGGTCATGTTCACCTGAAAATTTTTCGCCGCCTCAAGTGGCACCGCATCACCACCGAACCCCATACAGACGGCCCCGAGCGGCATGTAGGTTGGTGCGGTCAGCAGATGCTCTCCGGCGAGCGCGATCATTTCAGGAAACAGGAACGGCTGCCCGCTGTTCATTCGTGAAATCAGCGTCGTGAAAAAGTGTTCGACATGGCGCAGGTGCAGCGCGAGATAAATCTCTTCCTTGGTCTGGAAATAGAGATAAACCGTACCTTTAGCGAGTCCGGCAGACTCCGCGACGTCGGCAACGTTGGCCAACTCATGGCGCTCGGCAAAGAGCCGCTGAGCCGCGTCGAGAATGGTCTGCCGTCGTGCTTCCTTGTCGTCACCATCGAGCGCGCGAACACGCTTATTTGCATCCGGCGCATGATGCGCCCGATGCAGGTCGCGCGCGCTGCTGATCACGGACTTCAGCGACGTTTTTACTGCTCGCCGGGCGCGCTCCTGCGCCTCCGTTGTGTGGCGCGCGTGATGCGCGTCAATCGCATCCAGGATGATTTTTTTGATCGGTGGCATGGCGGTAATTGGTCGAAACCAACACGAACTGACCGTGAGTCATTAAGACGCCGAATGCTAAATGACTCGCGGTCAGTTGTAAAGTGCCATGCTTGCTGTGCCCGCTTTGGCAACGCGCTATTCACTGTGGGAGCGGTTCCTCCGCGATAGGTCGTAGTACGAATCGCGGTGGAACCGCTCCCACATTGCGCGAACAGGGGTTGCTCAGACGCGCTCCAGCACCACAGCAATGCCCTGGCCAACACCAATACACATCGTGCACAGTGCGTAACGACCGCCGGTACGGTGCAATTGATTTACCGCAGTCGTTGCGAGGCGTGCACCCGAGGCACCCAACGGATGTCCAAGCGCAATGGCGCCCCCATTGGGGTTCACACGCGGATCAGAATCGTCAACGCCGAGGTCCCGCAGCACAGCCAAACCCTGAGCGGCAAACGCTTCGTTCAGTTCAATTACGTCCATCTGATTGATGGTCAAACCAGTCAGCGCGAGCACTTTTTTCGTCGCCGGCGCCGGGCCGATACCCATGATGCGCGGCGGTACGCCTGCCGTTGCCATGCCGACGATTCGCGCGCGAGGCGTGAGATTGTGGACTTTGAGAGCGGTCTCCGATGCGACCAAAATCGCACACGACCCATCGTTCACGCCGCTGGCGTTACCCGCGGTCACCGTGCCATCAGGCCGCACAATGCCTTTCAATTTCGCGAGCACTTCGAGTGAAGTGTCACGCGGATGCTCGTCTTTGCTGACGACAATCGCGTCGCCCTTCTTTTGGGCAATCGTCACCGGTGCGATCTCAGCGTCGAAAAATCCGCTCTTTTGCGCCGCAACGGCTTTCATTTGCGATGCGAGCGCCATCTTGTCCTGCGCCTCGCGGTCGATTTTGAATTCGGTTGCGACGTTTTCTGCAGTCTCGGGCATCGAGTCAACGCCGTACTTTTCTTTCATCAGTTTGTTGATGAAACGCCAGCCGATAGTGGTGTCGTACACCGCGTTGTTGCGAGCGAAGGCGCTGTCCGCTTTGGGCATCACAAACGGCGCGCGACTCATGCTTTCCACTCCGCCCGCAATCATCAACTGCGCCTCACCCGATTTGATCGCACGCGCCGCTGTGCCCAGTGCATCAAGGCCAGAGCCACAGAGGCGATTGATGGTTGCGCCCGGCACGGACTGCGGCAATCCGGCGAGCAGCGCCGACATACGCGCGACGTTGCGGTTGTCCTCGCCCGCCTGATTGGCGCAGCCGTAAATCACGTCGTCAATCGCAGCCCAATCGAGATTGGGATAGCGAGCGATCAACGCTGCAATCGGAACTGCCCCCAGATCGTCCGTGCGGATCGACGACAACGAGCCGCCGTAGCGACCAATGGGAGTACGAAGGGCGTCAACGATGTAGGCGTTCATGCCGGCCCGAGATCGAGCGCA
>JAYWAQ010000395.1:0-1706 GCA_043782305.1 Burkholderiales bacterium | reverse complement strand
CCATCAAGAACGCGATGAACGACGGCGTGCCGCTCGATGAGATCGCGATTTTGTATCGCTCGAATGCACAGTCGCGCATGTTTGAGCATGGACTGTTTAATGCACGCATTCCGTATCGTGTTTATGGCGGCTTGCGCTTTTTTGAGCGAGCCGAGATCAAGCATGCGATGGCGTATTTGCGGCTCGTGAACAATCCCGATGATGACAACGCTTTCTTACGCGTGGTGAATTTCCCGCCGCGTGGCATCGGCGCGAAATCGATTGAGAATTTGCAACAAGTTTCGGCAAGCACGGGCGTCACGTTGTGGCAAGCCGCATGTGGCGGTGGCGCGGGCAGCCGCGCGCAGGTCGCGATGGCGCAATTCATCGGTTTGATTGAAGGGATGCGGATCGGCACCAAGGGCCAGCCGCTGCCGGAGATCGTGCGTCATCTGCTCGATGCGAGCACGCTGAGGGCACATTACACCGCCGATAAAGATGGTCAGGAACGCATTGAAAACCTGGACGAACTCATCAACGCGGCGGACACGTTTTTGCGGGAAACCGGCGGCGTCGTTCAGGTCGAAAATCTCGACGGCACGATGTCCGACAGCGATGACCCGATGAGCGCGTTCCTCGCCCATGCATCGCTCGAATCGGGTGACACGCAAGCGCTCGAAGGCCGCACCGCCATCCAGATGATGACTGTGCATTCGGCGAAAGGGCTGGAGTTCGATTACGTGTTCATCACGGGGCTGGAGGAAGGGCTTTTCCCGCATGACAATTCACTGAAAAATGATGACGGCGGGCTGGAGGAAGAGCGTCGTCTGATGTATGTGGCGATAACGCGTGCCCGGAAGCGCCTGCATTTGACCTATGCGCAGATGCGCATGTTGCACGGGCAGACGCGCTACAACGTGCCGTCGCGCTTCCTTGACGAGGTACCGCCCGAATTACTGAAGTGGCTCTCCGCGAAACCGAGAAATTTGCTGGCGATGGAACCGAACGAGCCGTTCTCCAATAACGGAAGTTTAGGTAACCCGAACGTGTCAGCGTTCGCGGCATCCATCGGCAGCCAGACGAGAAACGATTCCGGGTTCCGCATCGGTCAGCAGGTGTCGCACGCGAAATTTGGTCAGGGCGTGATCATCAACGCCGATGGATCGGGCAAAAACATTCAGGTTGAAGTGAATTTCACCGATCACGGCATCAAGCGGCTTGCGCTGGAATACGCTAAGTTGACTGCAATTTAGAGTGCCAGCAGAGTTGGCATAAACGGGCAGCTACATCACGCATGCCAAAGTCGCCGCCGCAACCGGATTTCCGCGTGCGTCTTCGGCGATGACGTGCAGCAAACTTGAGCTGCGGCTCATTTCACGGGGGATGCGAAGGGCGGCGGTAAACGCACCCGACGCGTCGGCGGTGAGCGTGCCGTGAGCACGTACTACCGCATCGTGCCTCAGCGTTTCGCCTTTGTTCTCACCGGCTTTGACGGCTGTAACGAGGCCGTTTTCAGTCACGGCGTAGCGGAGACGAATCGCCGGGTTTACTTCGGCTAATTTGCCACTGAGGAGCAGGCCATCGCCCTGCCACTGCGAGGTCAAACTAAATTTCGCCGATGCTGGTGTTGCTGAAGCCGAACCGCTGCCACGCGTCCAGCTGCGATCATCTTTACCGTTGACGAACACCTGCGGCGTATAGACGCCCGAGGCGCCGCCGCTCTTTGC
>JAYWAQ010000394.1:0-4869 GCA_043782305.1 Burkholderiales bacterium | reverse complement strand
CACCGTGTTTTGATCCGCTCTTCTGACTACCCCGCCCTCTTCGCCCAACGCATTGATGCGTTAAAGCGCGAAGGCCGTTATCGAATTTTCGCAGAGCTGGTCCGCCCGGCGGGCCGCTATCCGACGGTGCAATGGGCGGGCCCGAACGGCCTCACCGAAGTCGTCACCTGGTGCTCAAATGATTATCTTGGCATGGCGCACCACCCCGCCGTGAGCGCCGCGATGCACAAGGCCGTGGACGACGGCGCGACCGGCGCGGGCGGCACGCGCAATATCGGCGGCACCAACGCGCTGCACGTCGAGCTTGAGCGCCTGCTCGCCGAGCTGCATGACAAGCCCGCCGCCCTTACCTTTACCTCCGGCTACAGCGCCAATCTGGCCGCGCTGACCGTGCTTGGCCAACTGCTGCCGGGAACAGTTGTCCTCTCCGACAGCGACAACCACAACTCGATGATCGAAGGCATTCGTCGTGCCGGTTGCGACCGCATGATTTTTGAGCACAATAACGTCGCCGATCTCGAAGCCAAGCTTGCTGCGATCAGCCCCGAGCGCCCGAAACTGGTCGTGTTCGAGAGCGTGTATTCAATGAGCGGCAATATCTCGCCCATCGGCGACATCGCGCGCATCGCCAAAAAATACGGCGCGATGACCTATCTCGATGAAGTTCACGCGGTCGGCATGTACGGTTCACGCGGTGGCGGCGTGTCGCAGGAAATGGGCGTGGCTGACCAGATCGACGTCATTCAGGGCACGCTTGGCAAAGCCTTTGGCATGCAGGGCGGCTATGTCGCGGGCGATACGGCCGTGGTCGACTGCATCAGAAGCTTCGGCGCATCGTTCATCTTCTCCACCTCGCTCGCACCCGTGCTCGCTGCGGGCGCGATTGCCAGCGTGTCGCATTTGATGCACAGCCAGGAAGAGCGCCGCCTACAGCGCGAACGCGTCGCCGAAATCAAGTCCCGCCTCACCGGGCTCGGCCTGCCCGTCATGCCCAGCCAGTCACACATCGTCCCCGTGTTCGTCGGCGATCCGGTGAAAGTGAAAACGCTCACCGACCGCCTGCAAGCGCGGCACAACATTTATCTGCAACCGATCAATTACCCCACGGTCGCTCGCGGCACCGAACGCATCCGCATCGCGCCAGGCCCGTGCCACACCGGCGCGATGGTCGATCACCTGATCGCCGCGCTCGATGAGGAATGGTCGCTGCTGGGCCTTGAGCGGCAGGCGCAGGCGATAGCGGCATAAGCTTTGTCCGAGCCCGCTTCGCTCCGCCATGTGTGACCTGCGGGCCGTCCTGTTGTGAAACGAATCTACCTGATACTTCCGTTGTTGGCGCTGCTCGCCCTTGCTGGCTGGTACTGGCGTGACGACATCACTGCGGGCGATTGGCCGGGCAACTCCGCCATAGCTGCGCAAACGAAAGCAAATGCCTCGTCCGCTGCGGGGCAAGGCAGCGGCAACGAATCCAGAATCATTGTGCAAGCGCCAGCGGAGCTAAGCGCCCTTAAAAACAGCGGCGGCGCGGGCTCCGCTGCCGGTGAACTTGCGCCGCCGCTGCCACCGCCCGTGCCCGAAAAATTGCCACCGGAGCATGCGCGCCTCGCCGAGCTGCTGTCGCGGCGAAACTTTGCCCGCGCCATTGCCGAAACCGCCAACGCAGACGACGCACAGTTGAATGCCCTTTCGTTGCTGCTCGTTGATTTTTGTATGAACCATACGACCGCAAACGCCAAAGCGCAGGCCGCCGTCGGTGGCCCGCCGCCCAACTCCATGCGCGCCAAAACGTCCACGGCTGGCACCGATGCCACCGATTTCCGGCGCATGGAAAATGCCCGCTGGATCACCGAAAGCTGCAAGGATTTCAACGAAGGCTCCGGCCAAAGCTACGCCGATGCCGCGTTGAGCCGACTGAATGCCAAGGGCTCCAACGCGGGTCTGGTGTTCAGCCAGCTGGGCCCGCAGCTCGACTACAAAGCCCTGTCGCCTGCGCAATTCAGCATCATCACCGATGCCATGAACGAAAAAAATATGGCCTTGCTTGAGCTTTTGGGCGCGCAGATCGCCCCGGCGCTTGCCGGTGTCTACGTCGGCGGCAACACCTCTGACGCAGCCGCGACCTCGCTCGCCTGGCAACTCGCGCTCTGTCAACTCGGGGCGTACTGTGGGCGCGACAGCCTTGCGCTGCGCGATGCGTGCTGGAAGTTTGGTGCCTGTGCGGGCGACGATCTGGCGGCAGCCGTGCAGGCAGCCATGGTTCGCGACGGTCTCGCCAGCAACGCGCTCGATCAGCAGGTGCGTTTGTTTGTCAAAGCAATCAACACCCAAAATCCGGAAGTGCTGGGGATTCGGCGCAAGTAGCGCTGAAGCATTGGCCGTCGCTCAGCGGCTTCCGCCGCGAAACGCGGTGCGAAGCGACTACAGCTGGCTCACAGCTTTTTCGTGAAAAGACCACTGCATAGGGGATAGGCGTCATAAAAGCCACTTATCGACTTTCGTCCAAAAAGCCACCGAGCTCCAATGAATTAAGGCTTCCCGCTAAAAGCTGAATCGCGGTGGGGGAGGTTCCACAACGCTACGGATTAAAAAGCGTTACCGCCCTGCACAAAGGCGTTCGCCGGACCCGCATCGTCCGCCGCGCAGATCCATGCCGTGCCGTTCCATTTGGCGATTTGCTTGGTAGCGCAAGCGGTGTGGGCAACAGCTGGTTCGCCGTCAAGCCAATCGTCCCCGTGGTGCTGATTGGCCCGCCGATGAGCCCCGCGCCGGTGGCGACGCTGGTGACGGTGCCGCTGCCGTCGGTGGTGTCGGTCTGACCAGTGACCGTGCCGCCAGCGGCGATGGCACGAATGGTGGAGCCCGCCGCGCGGGTGGCATTGACGCGGCTCTGAATGACGACGGTGTTGACAGCGACCGTCCCGCTACCGGTGATCGTGCCGCCGGTCAGCCTGCTGCCTGCGGTGATGCTGGTGACGGTACCGCCGCCTCCGGTCGCGGGGGTCGTGCAAGGCACGGTGCCGTCCACCGCGTTGACCGAGGTATTGGCCACCAGCGGCGCGCTGGTGAGGCCAAGCGCATAGCGGGTGAGGATCAGGCCTTCGACCTCCAGCGATGAACCGCCGTTGTCGAACGGGCAGGTTTGAGCGTGGATTGGTGCCGTGATGAGCGCGGCCAGCAGCGCGAACACGACTGCGGGTTAATGAAACCGTAGATGCATGAGTCAGCCCGCGATTGATGAATTGAATTATTGCGGCTAGGATTGCGGGCTTTGCACGGCCGAACAAGACGGCGTTTCGTCGCCCGGAGTTGTGTACAGTTACGTTTCATGAAAGCCGAACAACTATTGATCGAGCTGGCGACGGGCGAGGATGCCCGCGTCATCGCGGATTTGTCGCGCGACGTGATTGAGCAGGGGCTGGGCTGGTCGTGGACTGCGCCGCGTGTGTTGAAGGCGCTGCGCGATGATTCGACCAATGTGATTGTGGCGCGTCGCGACAAGGCAGTCGCGGGATTTGCGATCATGAAGTATGGTGATGACACGGCGCACGTCGTGCTCTTCGCGGTGAATCCTGCGTATCGTCGCTGTGGCATCGGAAGCGCGCTCGTGGCGTGGCTGGAGGCGACGGCGCGAACGGCAGGGATCAACACGATTGCCCTCGAAGCACGATCAGGCAACGCGGAAGCCCGGGCGTTTTACAAGCAAGTGGGGTTCAACGAGATTGGCGTGCGCGTGAGCTATTACCGGGGCGTGGAGGATGCGGTGCGGTTTGAAAAGTCGTTGATTCCGGATTAGCAAGACGGCCCAGCTTGGCGTCATCCTCGGCACCAGCCGGGGATCCAGGAAGGTGCCACGAACGACAATGGTTCACTCCGTCGCGCTCCTGAATTCCCGCGTCTACAACGCGAGAATGACGGCACTTTGTATGGCTCTGCTGAGGCACTCTGATGATCGGGAGTCGTTGCTCCCGGTGTCTTCGGCGCGCTAGACGCGCGCGCCACGCCACGCGCGGCACGCATCGCCAAACGCACCAAACAACTTACGCGAAATTTCGTTCTCCCCCGCGCGCCATTCGGGGTGCCATTGCACGCCGACGGCTAAGCCGGAATGATTGGTGACTGAGACCGCTTCGATCTGGCCATCGGGCGCGTGCGCTTCGGCATGAAGGGTGGGCGCGAGCTGGTCAATGCCCTGGCCGTGAACCGAATTGACGGTGACGGTTTTGGCACCGAAGAGCGCGGCGAGGCAACCGCCGTCATCGATGGAAATGGGGTGCGCATCGGCATAGCGCTCGGGGCTGGTTGAGTCCGGCTTGCCCTTGGCGCCGCGGTGATCGTGTCGACCGGGCAACTCCTGAATCGCCTGATGCAGCGTGCCACCGAGCGCAACGTTCATCTCCTGAATGCCGCGACAGATGGCGAGCATCGGCAGATTCATCTCGACCGCGCGACGGATGATCGGCAGCGTGATTGAGTCGCGTTTGGGGTCGAGCGGCAGCTCGGGGTTGTGCACCTCGTGCCCGAAATGCGAAGGATGCACGTTCGACGGCGAGCCGGTGAGCATGATGCCGTCGGCTATCGCGAGATACGCCTCGATATCCTCCTTGCCGGTGCACAACAGCGGGATCGGCAGGCAACCGGACTGATCGCGTACGGCGTCGGAATAGCGCTGATAGAGCACCTGCATCGAGACGTCGCCGTGCATGCGGTTGTCACAGGGAATGAGGACGAGGGGTTTGCTGCTTTTAGGGGGCATGGCGACGAATGTTCGACTTGGCTTTGCGCTGAAGCCCTGATTCTAATGGGGCTCAGAATGCAAAACGGCTCAAGTCGACTTGAGCCGTTTTATGACGCTAGCCCCAATTAAGCTGG
>JAYWAQ010000393.1:0-1709 GCA_043782305.1 Burkholderiales bacterium | reverse complement strand
AATAGCCACAGCCAATGCACAAATCCTTGTCGTGCAGCACGACGCCGTCTTCAGTTTTGTAGAAGCAGTTCACCGGACATACGGCCTGACAGGGCGCGTCCGAGCAGTGCATGCACGCGACGGAGATGGAACGCTCTGCGCCAACGATGCCGTCGTTCAAAGTGACCACGCGGCGGCGATTCACGCCCCATGGCACATCGTGTTCGTTTTTGCACGCGGTCACGCAACCGTTGCATTCGATGCAACGCTCTGCGTCACAAATAAATTTCATTCTTGCCATGATCTTCTCCTAGTCCTTACGCCGCGTCGAATCGCGTGACCTGACAGACCGTAGTTTTGGTCTCCTGCATCATCGTCACCGAGTCGTAGCCGTAGGTGGTCGCGACGTTGACTGATTCGCCGCGCACAATTGGCGCCGAGCCGTCTGGATATTTCTCCAGCATGTCCTTGCCTTGCCACCAGCCCGAAAAGTGGAATGGGATAAACGTTACGCCGGGGCCAACACGCTCCGTCACCATCGCTTTCACTTTAATCTGCGCGCCGGAGACCGCCTTGACCCACACAAACTCGTTGTTGCGAATGAGGCGATCATTCGCATCCTTGGTGTTGATCTCGATGAAGTTTTCCTGCTGCAATTCTGCGAGCCACGGGTTGGAACGAGTCTCCTCACCACCGCCTTCGTACTCCACAAGGCGACCAGACGTAAGTACCAGCGGAAATTTTTCATAAACCTTGTCGGCAATCGCTTTGTCCTGCACCGACTTGTAGAGCGTTTTGACACGCCAGAACGCGCCGCCCTTGTCGGCGTGGGTCGGATACTTTTTCGCGAGTTCTGCACTCGTCCCATACAGCGGTTCGCGATGCTGCGGGATCGCATCCGGAAAGTTCCATACGATCGCACGCGCCTTGGCGTTGCCGAAGGGATGGCAGCCGTGATTCTTCATGAATACTCGCATTTGCCCGCCGGAAAGATCGGTTTTCCAGTTCTTGCCTTCGGCTTTTTTCTTCTCGTCGTCCGTGAGTTCATCCCACCAGCCGAGTTTCTTCAGCAGCACATGGTCCAGCTCCGGATAGCCAGTAGTGAGATCGGCACCTTTCGAATGCGACCCATCTTCCGCAAGCAGCGAAACACCGTCTCGCTCCACGCCAAAGTTCGCACGGAAGTTGCCGCCGCCTTCCATAACGTGCTTCGATGTGTCGTACAGATTGGGCGACCCGGGATGCTTCATCTCAGGCGTGCCATAACAGGGCCACGGCAGACCGAAGTAGTCGCCGCTGCACGGGCCACCGTTGGCTTTGAGCGTCTTTGGATCAAACGTCTGCATGTGCTTCATGTGAAGCTTCAGGCGCTCTGGTGACTGGCCGGTGTAGCCGATGGTCCAGGCGCCTCTATTAATCTCGCGCAGCATGTCCTCGGGTTCCGGCTCTTCCCATTTTTTCTCACCGTCAGGCCGAACGATTTTGCAGTTCTTGACGAACTCTTTATCGAAGCCGAATTTCTTCGCGAACGCGTACATGATCGCGTGATCGGTCTGCGACTCGAACAGTGGGCTGATCACACGCTCACGCCATTGAATCGAGCGATTCGACGCCGTCGCAGAACCACTGGTTTCAAACTGGGTGCAAGCAGGCAACAAGTACACGCCGTCTTTGCGATCCGGCATCGCAGCCGAAGCCGTCGGGTAGGGGTCGATGATGACCATCGTGTC
>JAYWAQ010000392.1:0-4877 GCA_043782305.1 Burkholderiales bacterium | reverse complement strand
TTGATTTCATCGCGACGACCTTCAGCCGCTTTCTTGACAAATTCGGGATCAGCAAGGAACGGTCGCGCCATTGACACCATGTCAGCGCAACCGTCGGCCAGCACCTGTTCGGCGACCTCGGGCACGTTGATCCGGTTCGATGTGATCACCGGTATGGTGAGTTCAGGTTTGAGTTTTTTCGTCAGCCATGTCCACGCTGCGCGCGGCACGCTCGTGGCGATGGTCGGTACCCGCGCTTCATGCCAGCCGATGCCCGTGTTGATGATCGTCGCGCCTGCTTTCTCGATGGCTTTTGCGAGTTGCACGACCTCTTGCCACGAGCTGCCGCCCGGAATCAAATCAATTAGCGACAGACGAAAAATGATGATGAAATCGGGGCCGACCGCCTCGCGCACGCGTGAGACGATTTCGACTGGCAGGCGCATGCGGTTTTCGTAGCTGCCGCCCCATTCGTCGGTGCGGCGGTTGGTGTAGGTCGTCAGGAATTCATTGATGAAATAGCCCTCTGAGCCCATGATTTCGACACCGTCATAGCCCGCCTCACGCGCGAGCTTCGCGCAACGAACGAAGCCGCGAATTTGTCGCTCGATTCCGCCTGCTGACAGTGCGCGCGGCGTGAAAGGCGTGATCGGCGACTTGAGCCTGGACGGGGCCACTGACAAGGGCGAGTAACCGTAGCGTCCCGCATGCAGAATTTGCAGCGCAATCTTGCCGCCTTCAGCGTGAACGGCATCGGTAATTTGCACGTGTTTCTTCGCGGCGGAAGAAGAGGCCAGTCGCGAACCAAACGGAGACAACCAGCCTTCAATATTCGGTGCGTAGCCACCGGTCACCATAAGCGCCACACCACCTCGCGCGCGCTCGGCGAAGTAGGCTGCGAGTCGCGGAAAGGGCTCGGCTTTGTCCTCAAGCCCGGTATGCATCGAACCCATCAGCACCCGGTTTTTGAGCGTCGTGAAGCCAAGGTCAAGCGGGGCGAGCAGGTGAGGGTAAACAGTCGATGCCAAGGCGGCACTCCTATACACAGTGGAGCTGCAAGGCTACGCGATATTTACGCTGGATTGCTTCGTTTGAAGCTTGGGCTCTATGCGTACCACTCCCCGCCCTGCGAGCGCAGAGGCGGGGTGAATCCGGCTTCCCCTGGAAAGGCAAATCGAGCTGCCGCCGGTTTGGAAGGACCCGTATCCCGAATCTTGGGCTCCCCTTGGCGGGGGAGGAGCCAGTTTCGGTGCTACTGCGGAATCGTAAGTGTGCTGCCGCTGAACGTAATCGCATCCGCCGCCGCTGGTGCGGCGCTGAAGGCGGGGACGTTGCTCGCACCAATCGCTGGTGCCGCGCCTGCGGTGCCGCCGCGCGGCGTTGTGCGCACGACCTGCGACGGGGGTAATGCTTTCCCGTTTTTCAGGTTTTCGTACATCGCGTCCATCGCGCGGTTGAAGTAGACATGCAGCGGGATGAAGCGCGTGTCATAGCCTGCAAGCGCGGCGTTACCGATGAAGGCGTCGAAGTGCTGCGCATTGGTGACTTCCATGTAGCTCAATTTCGCATTGCTACCCTGAGCAACCAGGCTTTGCGCAACGTAGGGGCGCGATGCGTGATTGACCGGCACCAGCGCGTCGTTACGACCATGCACGATGATGGTTGGCTTGCCTTGCAGCTTGCCACTGCGTTGCACAGCCTTGATGTTGGCCGCGACCGTCGCATCGTTGACTTTACCCGCGATGCATTGCGCGCCGTCGAGGTTGTAGTCGAGCTTGCTACCAGCGGACGCGGAGCCCGCGCCTTCGAGGATCGCGCCGCCCGGATTGTTGAAGTTCACGATGTTGATGCCGCTGGAAGGCGGAATACCGTTGCCTGTACCGAAGAGGCGGGCGAATGCTGCGGGAGCAATGGCCGTTGGTTTGAAATCCACACCCGTCGCTGCGAATCCATAACCACAAATGTTGTCCGCGACATTGGCCTGCGCATACGTATTGACGTACGTCACAGCAATTGCCGGTACCGCGAACGCGAAGTGCGACGCGAGCAGCAAATCAGACTCGGGCAACCATCCGGCAGCGCGAATTTTGGTCAAAGCTTCGTCAGCTTGTGTTGCGGTGGTCGTTGCGGTGAGCAGGCCCTTTGCGGCCAGCGACGAACAGCGGTTGGCACCGGCGACCGCGTTAACAAACGCTGCGGCGGGCGCGGCAGCGACTGACGCAGCGAGCGCCGCGCATGGCTGATACAGCATGGCTTGTGCCGTGTAATCCATCAGGCTCTTGCCGCCATTGGTGACCGTGTTGGCGCCGAATTTCACGATGGCGCCACCGGTTCCGTCGGGCTGAATTTGCGGCTCACCGACGGCGATACCGTCGATCAGATTCTCGGTGTCCAGCTCGGCCGCCTGCAGCGCCGCGCCGCCTCCGTTGGAAACGCTGGACGCAATGACCAGCGTGTTGTCCGGCGTGAATTTCACAGTGCTCGCGGCATTGACTTTCGGGGCCAGTTCCTCGTTGATCGCATAGAGCGCAAATTTGATCGCTTGCAGTGTGAATTTGCCCCAGTCTTTTTCCGGGTTCTGCTGCGAGTGCGCATGCTTGAACGCGATACGGTTGTTGGCGACGGTTCCAGCGGGTGTCGTTGCTGCAAACTGGGCCCCAGTAACCGTCGTAGTGGGGCGACCGAACAAGTCGAACACGGTGTTGGTTGCAAGATCATGCGCGCCGTTGCCTGTTCCCTTGTCGGTGTAGGCCACGGCACAGCCTTTCTTGAGGCCCCATTCACCGGCGGTCGCAATCGCGCCGTAGACGCCGCGCGAGCCCGACGACGCAGCCGAGACGATGCATGGCGCGCTGGTATTGAATGTGGACGGGATTTGCACGACCATCGTGACGTTTTGCTTGCCTGTGCCGTCGTCAGCGTAGGCCATGTATTCGGTGCCGGCGATTCGACCTTCGCCAGTGCCGACGACGCCGTTGGCGTCAATGTTCGGGCCGAACAGCACTCCGAAGCCGCCGTTCGTGGTGGTGTCGACCAGGGCACGATAGTTGTTGTAAATCGCCAGCCGACGTAGCTCCGTCGCCGTGGGAGCGGCCGCATCGGCAATTGTTGGTGACACTGCACTTTGCAAGCCGGATTTACCGAGCCCAGCCGTCAACAAATCGTTGCTGGTGCCATCAAACGTAGCGCGTTGGACGACGCCGCCGACAAAGCTGGGCGGCGTGTTGAATACGACTGCATTGTCAGAACCGCAGCCCGCGAGACCCGTGATGCCCGCGAAGCCGATTAGGGGTACTGCAAATTTTATTTTCAAAATAATCCTCCTTGAAGTGTGCCATTCTTAACAGCGTGAGCACGGGATGACTTCCACCGATTCACGCTGTTTGAAGTCACGACTTTATCGTGCTTCACTCGTCTTGTGAACGTGAAAACCATTAGTTTCACAACGACAGATGGACACATGTTGCGCGGGGCACTGCATCGCCCGGCAGAACGGGCCACCGACCTAGTCGCGCCCCTAAAAGGTGCTGTGCTTCTGGTCTGCGCTATGGGCGTGCCGCAGACTTTTTATAGTGCGTTTTGTGAATGGTCAGCCGAGCGCGGTCTTGTTGCAAAGACATTTGACTACCGCGGCATGGGGCAATCGAGAACTACGAATTTGCGCAACGTCGAGGCCGACGTGACGACGCGGGCTGAACAGGATACGGCCGCAGCGCTGGAATATCTCGCCACCACGGTGCCGGACGTTGAGGTACGGATCACGTGGTTCGGCCATAGTTTGGGTGGTCAGATTTATGCGTTCACACTTGATCGGGTTGGGCCGGCGGTCAAGGCGAGAGTGAAAAAATTTGCAAATATCGCTGCCGGCTCGGGGTATTGGCTTGAGCACGCGCTGCCGACCAAACGGCGCAGTCGGCTATTCTGGTTTGTCCTGGGGCCGCTGCTCACACCACTATTTGGGTACTGGCCAGGCGCGCGCCTGGGGATCGTCGGCGATCTGCCGAAAGGCGTTTTCTATCAGTGGAAGGTGTGGTGCATGAACCGGGATTATCCGATGGGTGTACCGCCGTCCACTTATCGTGCATTGGCGGCTGGCGTTACCGTTCCGATCACCGCTATTTCGTTCACCGACGACGAAATGATGTCCGAAAAAAATATTTCAGCATTGCAGGCAGTCTATCCGCAGCATTTGACTCAGTCGTTACGCTTCAAGCCAGAGGACTTGGGCGTTCGGCGCATCGGTCACTTTGGTGCTTTTCGCAGGGAGAAGCGGCTTCCGCTTTGGGAAACGGTCATCCTGCCGCAACTTTGAAGATCGGAAGTCGCGCTTGTGCTGACTCCATGCTCGCCGCGTAAATAGGCGCTTTCGCGACGTAGCAAATGGCATTAAGTGCGGGCGTCGCTGATGCCCGTGTTGCAGAATTGCAATTCAGGCCACCAAATCCATATTGCTCATGTTGCCACCACCGAAACCTCCACTCGCGCCCGCTCCCAAGTTAATTCTGCCTGCCGGTTGCGATGAAGTGCTGCACCTCATGGGATCAACCAATCTCGCGGAGTTTTTGGACTACGCACGCGAGAACGCCGATCTGAGTGTCCAAGGTTCCGGTGCGGTCAGTGGCAATTCACAGATGGATTTGGCAGAAGCCTGGCGAGATGCAGCGATGACGTATGAGGGGTTGATGCAAACAGAAGCTTATCCGACGGAGGCGCTTGATGTTTACCCGCTGCCCGATAGCATGCGCGCGCATTGCGAACAGTTTCTTGCGAGGCCGCAAGTTCAAAGAGAATTTAACCGTGTGCCGGTGGCTTTTGGAATGGTGCCGTTGGCGCATTTAATCGCTGCACAGGATCGTCTTAATGTCGGAACCGTTACCAGCGTTGGCATCGGAACGGGA
>JAYWAQ010000391.1:0-1714 GCA_043782305.1 Burkholderiales bacterium | reverse complement strand
TCATGCGTCCCATGGTGCCGGCGGCTTCCGCTTCGTCGTCTGAAAGATCGCACCTGCGCCTGCGAGACTTCACGTTCTCGCTCGCGGGTTACACCATGTTTGGCGTGGGCTACATCGGATACATGACGTTTGTGATTGCGCTCTTGCGCGAACAGGGCGCGAGCGCCGGGAAAATTACGACGTTCTACGCGTTACTTGGCGTGGCGTGCATGGCGTCGTCACGCGTCTGGGCGGAACTCCTTGCGCGGCACAAGAGCGGACGTGCGTTGGCGACGCTGAACGCTTTGCTGGGTGTCGCCACGATCCTGCCCGCACTGACCAGTGCGTGGCCAGTGATTCTGCTTTCGGGCATCGTGTTCGGCGGCGTTTTTCTCTCGGTCGTGGCATCCACGACAGCGCTCGTTCGTCACAACTTGCCTGCGCGTGATTGGGTGAAAGGCATCAGCGCGTTCACGACGGTGTTTGCGGTGGGGCAGATCGTCGGGCCGGTCGTGGTCGGCTGGATTGCCGATGCTTCGTCGGGACCATTGGCAACGGCGAGTGCGTCGGGCTTGGCGGGCTTGCAGCGCGGGCTTGTTTTCTCGGCCATTGCGCTGTGGTTAGGGGCGATCTTTGCGAGTCGGCAGCGGGCGTTGCAGGCAGAAACTAAGCACTGAAGCGGCACTGGAATTTTTGCGCGGACGGGCGTAAACTGAATTGCTGTATGTCGTCGTGTTCGTTACTCTGGATCAGGGTGCTCACCATGCCAACCGTCTCCTTCGCTCCCCAGCTTCAACGGCACGTTTCGTGTCCGATGCAAAGCGTACGGGCCGCGACGCTGGGTGAGGCGTTGAAAGCAGCATTTCTCGCGGCACCACTGATGCAAAGTTACGTGCTGGACGAGCAGGGGCAGGTACGAAAGCACGTGGCTGTGTTTGTGAATAACGAGATGATTGCGAGCCGACGCGACCTTTCATTGGCGGTGGGCGAAGACGATTCGATCGTGGTGATTCAGGCGTTGAGTGGGGGGTAGATCTTGTCGACATTATTGATTGCATCGCGTAAGGGGTTGTTTACGACTGAGCGTGATTCAGCCAACGGTAAATGGCAGATAACGGGCCATCATTTCCACGGTGAACCGGTGTCGCAAGTGCTGGCCGATCCGCGCGACGGCACCTGGTACGCCGCGCTTCGGCTCGGTCACTTTGGCGTGAAGATGCGGCGAAGTGTGGACCGCGGTGCGACATGGGTTGAGATTCCCGCTCCGGCCTTTCCGACGAAACCTACGGAAGGCGAATGGGCTGATGACGTGACGCCTTGGACGGTCGATCTTGTCTGGTCGCTCGCAGCGGGAGGTGTGCACGAACCAAAAACGCTGTGGGCGGGCTGCATGCCGGCCGGTCTGTTTCGGTCGCGGGATGGTGGCGACAGCTGGCAATTGATTGACTCGCTGTGGCTCGATGCGCGGCGCAAAGGCTGGTTCGGTGGCGGCAACGATCATCCCGGTTTGCATTCGATTTGCATCGATCCGACGAATAGCGAGCGTGTCACCATTGCCATCTCCTGTGGCGGCGTGTGGAAGACTGAGGATGCCGGAAAAACCTGGGGACTGTTCGGGAAGGGCATGCACGCGCCGTACATGCCGCCCGAGGTTGAAGAGGATCCGAACACGCAGGACGTGCATTCGCTTTCAATGTGCATGGCGCATCCCGAGGTGATGTGGGTGCAGCATCAT
>JAYWAQ010000390.1:0-4883 GCA_043782305.1 Burkholderiales bacterium | reverse complement strand
AAGACGGCAACGGTTCCTTCCTGCCCGCTGGTCCGATGCTCGCTTATGAGCAATTGCCTGACAGCAATCCGATCAAGAAAGTTGCCAAAGACTACATCACGCAATACGAAGCGAAGTTCGGCCCACGCACCACATTCGGTGGTCATGCCTGGGACTCGTACATCGTGCTCGACAAGGCAGTACCAGAAGCGCTTAAAACCGCGAAGCCGGGCACCAAGGAATTCCGCCTCGCACTTCGCAACGCGCTGGAGAACACCAAAGAAGTTGCCGGTGTTCATGGCGTGTTCAACATGAGCGCACTTGATCACAACGGCCTCGACAACCGTGGCCGCACGATGTTCACGATTAAAGACGGCAAGTGGGCCTTGGCGACCGCGAAGTAGGCGTGTAGGGCCTCGCTCCCAGCGGAGCGAGGCGAAATCAAGCGACGCTGAAAGAAAGCGCCCATGGACTTTTCAATCGCCGCACTCTTGATTCAGGACGGCCTGACGAACGGCGCGATTTATTGCTTGCTGGCGCTGGCGCTGGTGCTTGTTTTCGCGGTGACGCGCGTGATTTTCATTCCGCAGGGCGAGTTCGTTGCGTTTACTGTGCTGACGCTGGCATCGTTCGAGCAGAACAAGTTGCCGGGTACCGTGTGGTTGTTAATAGCACTGGCGGGCACCGTGATGGTGGCCGAGGCCGTTCTCTATCGCAAGGAGCCGCGACGAATGCTGCGAGCGATGGTGGGTACGGCGCTACCTTGCGTGGTCGCGGCAGCGATTGTGTGGGCCGTGTTCGCTTTGCAGGCGGGTTTCGCGTTGCAGGTTGCAGCCACCGTGATCGCGGTCACGTCGATGGGGCCGGCGATTTATCGGCTGGCCTATCAGCCGGTTGCGACAGCACCTGTGCTCACGCTGTTGATCGTCTCGGTTGCGGTGCATTTTGTGCTGACCGGATTGGGTCTGCTGTTTTTCGGCGCGGAAGGCGCGCGCACCTCTGCTTTCACGGCATCGACGTTTGCATTGGGCAGTATGAATGTGTCCGGACAGAGCCTGCTCGTTTATGCGTTTACGGTCGGCCTCGTCATCGCGATGGCGCTATTTTTCAAGTACACGCTGTTCGGCAAAGCTTTGCGCGCAACCGCTGCCAACCGGACGGGTGCGAGGCTCGTAGGCATTAGCCCCAACTTCGCTGGAAGCTTGAGTGTCACGCTCGCTGCGGCGATTGGCGCACTGTCAGGCTTGCTAATCGGGCCGATCACTACGGTTTATTACGACTCGGGTTTTTTGATTGGACTCAAGGGCTTCGTGGGCGCGATTGTCGGCGGGCTCGCGAGCTATCCGATTGCAGCGGGCGGCGCTATTTTTGTTGGACTGGTGGAAGCTTTCTCCTCTTTCTGGGCCAGTGCGTACAAAGAAGTCATCGTCTTTACGCTGATTCTTCCCGTGTTGCTATGGCGGTCGTTCACGACGACCCATCACGAGGAGGAGTGAGTTGAATCCTCGAATCCTCGTCGCCATTGTTGTAGCAATCATCGGTATTGCGCCCCAGGTCGCGCCCGCTTTCTACGTCACGCTACTGAACTACATCGGCCTCTACAGCCTCGTCGCACTTGGCCTCGTGCTGCTCACGGGTGTGGCTGGGCAAACCAGCTTCGGGCAAGCCGCCTTCGTGGGCCTCGGTGCCTACACCACTGCGGTGCTCACCACGCAATATGGCCTGTCGCCGTGGATCACGCTGCCGATTGCGCTCGGTATCACGCTCGTGATTGGCTATTTACTTGGCATCATCACGCTTTCGATGGGCGGACATTACCTGCCGCTGGCGACCATCGCGTGGGGCATTTCGCTGTTTTTTCTGATGGGAACGATTGAGAGCTTTGGTGGATTCACCGGGATCACGGGCGTGCCGCCGGTATCGATCTTCGGCTTTGAATTGCTGAAGGAATCGCACTTCTACTATTTCATCTGGCTGGTGGTGCTGGTCGCGTTGTGGTGTGTCGCCAATCTGCTTGATTCGCGACCAGGCCGAGCCATCCGCGCCTTGAAGCAGGGCAGCACGATGATCGAGGCGTTCGGCGTGCATCCGGGGCGCATGAAGACGGCAGTGTTCGTGATTGCCGCGCTTTTGGCCTGCATGTCGGGCTGGCTGTACGCGCATTTGCAGCGCTTTGTGAACCCGACGCCGTTTGGGGTGAATCAGGGCATCGAATATCTGTTCATGGCCGTGGTCGGCGGCGCAACCAGCGTCTGGGGCGCGGTGCTCGGAGCGACGCTGATCACGCTTCTGAAAACGTGGCTGCAGGACTTGCTGCCCAAGATCATCGGCGAGGCGGGACAGTTCGAGATCATCGTGTTCGGCATTTTGCTGGTGTTGATGTTGCAATATGCGCGAGACGGCCTGCTGCCTTATTTACAGCGCTTTGTGCCGCAGGCAAAACGCCCGCTGCCCGCGGCGGCAGATCGCCTGCAACATCGCACGATGCCTGCGGCCGATTCGCCCGTGCTCGACGTCAACGCCGCGCGTAAAACCTTTGGTGGTCTGGTTGCTGTCAACGACGTAACGTTTAACGTGAATGCGCGTGAAGTAGTCGGCCTGATCGGCCCCAATGGCGCGGGCAAGAGTACCTGTTTTAACCTGATCTCCGGCGCGCTTGATGCCACGTCCGGGTCCATCAAGTTCATGGGGCAAGAGCTGACCGGACAGACCGCAAGCACAATCTCGAAGCTCGGATTGGCTCGCACTTTTCAGCACGTCAAGCTTGTCGCCACGATGACCGTGGTTGAGAACGTTGCGCTCGGTGCCTATCTGCGCGGAACCAAGGGCATTCTCGCCTCCGCGCTCAAATTGAATCGTGAAGACGAAGCCGCCGCGCTCGCTGAGGCCATGCGCCAGCTCGAACGCGTGGGCCTCGCCGAGCATGCTCATGACGCTGCAAACAGCCTGCCGCTTGGCAAGCAGCGCATTGTCGAGATTGCGCGTGCACTGGCCTCCGACCCCATTCTGCTGCTGCTGGATGAACCCGCCGCCGGTCTGCGTTTTGCTGAAAAAGAGCAACTCGCCAGACTCATCCGCAGCCTGAAAAGTGAGGGCATGACTGTGCTGCTGGTTGAACACGATATGGATTTTGTGATGGGACTCGTAGATCGGCTCGTGGTGCTTAATTTCGGGCAGAAGCTGGCGCAGGGGTTGCCAGAGGCCGTGCAGGCTGATCCCGCTGTGCGTGAAGCGTATCTGGGCGCATGACGAAAACAACATGAGCGAACTCCTTTTAGAAGTCGAAGACATTCACGTTGCCTACGGCCAGGTCGAAGCCGTGCGCGGTGTGTCGCTCAATGTGCCACGCGGCAAAATCGCGACCGTGATCGGGCCGAATGGTGCGGGCAAAACCACGCTGCTGTCGGCGGTCATGGGTTTATTGCCGTCACGCGGTGCGGTTCGTTTCGCCGGCGAGCGAATCGATGGCAAAGACACCGAAGCGCTGGTGCGCATGGGCATGTCGCTGGTGCCGGAAAAGCGCGAGCTGTTCGCCGAAATGACGGTGCTGGAAAACCTCGAGCTCGGTGGCTTCGCGCGCCGCCGTGCGGGTGAGACGCGCACTGCATTGACCCAAACGCTTGAGGAAGTGTTCGCCCTGTTTCCGCGCATGAAGGAGCGTCAGCCCCAGCTCGCGGGCACGCTCTCGGGCGGCGAGCGTCAGATGCTCGCTGTCGGGCGCGCGCTCATGGGTAAGCCAAAATTATTGCTGCTGGATGAACCGAGCCTCGGGCTCGCACCGCTCATCACGCGAGACATTCTGGCCACCATTTCAAAACTGCGCGAAACCGGATTGTCGGTGTTGCTGGTTGAGCAGAATGCGCGTGCGGCTTTGCAAACGGCCGATTACGGCTACGTGCTGGAGACCGGCGAGCTTTCGCTTGAAGGTAATGCGTCTGATCTGCTTCACGATGAGCGGGTAATTGCCACCTATCTCGGCAAACGCTGAAGCGCGAGTCGAAGTCACCTGAGCTTTTGTTCGTAACCGATAGCGCGTGTTGTCTGACCGCTCGAAAAAACTGTCATCGGTCACGTCATAAGCTTCATCTCGACCCCTGAGCTATTCGGAGTTGCGCCAGCGGTCAGCCTGATGTGAAGCGATAGATCGGTCTTTGAATCTGCATTTTCTACCGCCTGCTCGCGTGTGATTCTTTTCGCGGCATACAGCGCGTAGAGCGCCTGATCAAAGGTCTGCATTCCCAACTCGTTGCTTCTGGCCATGGCATGTTTGAGCCCATCAATGTCGCCCTTAAGGATCAGCTCAGACATATAGGGCGACTGCAGCATTACCTCGACGGCCGGCACAAGCTTGCCGTTGCTGCCAGCGATAAGGCGTTGCGCGACAACGCCTTTCAGATTGAGCGACATGTCGACCAGCGCCTGATGGCGAGCCTCGTCAGGAAACAGGTTCAAGACCCGATCCAGCGCCTGATTGGCATTGTTTGCGTGCAGGGTTGAAATACACAGATGCCCCGTCTCGGCGTAGGTGATGGCTTGCTGCATCGTCACGCGGTCGCGAATTTCACCGATCATGATCACGTCCGGTGCCTCGCGCATGGCGTGGCGAAGCGCTTCTTCGAACGACTGCGTGTCGAGCCCGACTTCGCGCTGGTCGACGAGGGACTGCTTGTGATGATGCACAAATTCGATCGGGTCTTCAACCGTAAGGATATGCCCCGACACGTGGCTGTTGCGGTGATCGATCATTGCCGCGAGCGTCGTCGACTTGCCCGATCCGGCCGCGCCCACGATCAGAACAAGTCCGCGCTTCAACAGGGCCAGGTCTTTCAGGATCGGCGGCAGGAGCAGCAGATCGAGGGTTGGGATCTCAGCGCTGATGTAGCGCGCCACAAGGGCCACATCCC
>JAYWAQ010000389.1:0-13408 GCA_043782305.1 Burkholderiales bacterium | reverse complement strand
GTGCGCCTTCGGCACTCACCAAAATTTGCCGCTTCTACGTGAGCCTGACGAACCCATTCGTCAACTCGCATTTCTACGGCAAACAGGGAACTGACTGTGAGTCCATTCTCGCAGCGAACCCGGCGGGTTTCAGCTACGAAGGCTATGACTTTGCAGTGCAGGCCTCCACGCCCGGCATCGGTGTCGGCCTGACGACCGAGGAGGTCTGCCCCGCTGGCCTGACACCAGTGCGCAGAAGCTTCCGCGCGCTGAGCGGCGGCAAGACGTCAAACCATCGCTACACTGTGAGTGCAGCGACGTATGCCAGTGCGGCCAGCGCGGGTTATGCTGGCGAGGGCGTGTCGTTTTGCGTGACAGCAGCCACCGACGCGGCGTCGGGCGCGACTGCGACTGCCGTAGGCCTGCCTACCGGAACCGTTGTCAGCACTGTCTCCATCGGCCCAGCAGGCGGCAGCGTGACTTCAGCCGACGGCAAAATGTTCATAGCCATTCCCGCTAGCGCGCTCGCAGCGAGCACCGTGATCAGCATTCAAACCATCAGCAACAACGCGCACGGCAAGATCGGCAGCGCCTACCGACTCACGCCCAACGGCCAGACATTCGCGAAGCCCGTTACGCTGACATTCACGTATTCCGACGTCGATCTGGACGGCACTGCGCCTCTATTTCTTGGTGCAGCATTTCAGACACCCACCGGATTCTGGAAGTGGCTCGGCGTTGCGAGCGTCAACACCGCGAACAAAAACGTCAGCGTCAACACCAGTCACTTCACCGACTTCTCCGCTGTGAGGGGTCTGCAAATTCGACCACCGAAAAAGACCGTCAAACCGAGCGCGACGGTGGCGTTGGAAGTGCGCGCCTGCTATGAACGGATCGACGAAGAGCTCGCCGATTTGAGAACCGGTCTTGGCTACGACTGCGACAACGATCAAGGCCCCACCAGCGCGCTGACTGTCGACCAGTGGTCGGTAAATGGTCGCTTCGGTGGCGGTGGCGTCTTCGGCACGGTGGTTGGCAGCGGAGGATGGTCAGGTGTTTACTCGGCCCCTGCGAATGCGCCCACGCCGCCGACGGTCGCGGTGAGCGCGCGGGTACGCGTCACTGGACTGAGCGGATCGGATCTGGTGGTGTCCAACATCACCATTGCCGAGGACTCGTGGACGGGCACGAGTAAATCAACCTCCGAAGCTATTGACGCCACTGCCGAGGTCATCTGGACGCGAGAAAGCATCGTCGGCAACGTTGCGACTTATCGACCGTCCGGTGTGGTCAGCGTAACCGTTCACGGATGCGCTCGGTACGACCCGTCAACCGGTGTCATCGATCCCGCATCCGGGGGCGTGCTCGTCGTCGATTTCAATACCAATCCGCCCACTTATCATGGGTCAGGCCTGGCACTTTGGGCGAGTATCCTTACGTTCACTTGCCCTAATTCGCCGCCGCCCATTAGCACCTTCCTGCCCGCAGCGTTTTTCGGTGGCAGCAAAGGCACGCTGGGTGTTGAAGCAGCGGGCGAGGTGAGCGGCAACGGCACGACGATCAGCGGCACCGATACCAACACACAAGGCGCACCGGTGACCTTCACCTGGAATTTCACGCGGAATTAGAAACGCGAAACCGGCGGTGGAGTGAGTTGGCTTGTGTGATGATTTCTAATCAGCTTTTCTAAGAAGCCCATAATTCATATGGGCTAGCAGCTAAATATTGAGTAAGTCGACATCAGTGTAAATCGACGCTTAGCCCGCAATCGGCGGCTATTCCATCGAAAAGTTGATCATCAATTATCTGTCCGCCTTTGCCAAGTTAACCGGCAATCCAGCGTTACTCCGGCAACTCCACCTGCGGCATGCGCGCGACGATAATGTTGGTTTTCTTGCGTAGTCCCGGCGCTCCCAAGTTGCGCTCATAAAAACGCGGATTCGGGGCCATCGCCGCTAATTTTGCGGCCTGCTCGGCCGAAAGTTGCGCCGCGGAAACGCCATAATAGCGTCGCGCAGCGGCCTCCGCACCGAAGATGCCGTTGCCCCACTCGATCACATTGAGATACAGCTCAAGGATGCGCTCTTTATCGAGCATGTGTTCGAGCATCAGCGTGATGATGGCTTCCTGCCCTTTACGCAAATAGCTTTTCTCGGGTGACAGGAACAAATTCTTCGCGAGCTGCTGCGTGATGGTCGATCCGCCTGCCACGGTTTTGCCTTTCGCGCGATTTTTTTCCAGCGCTAGCTGAATCCCGTCCCAGTCAAATCCTTCGTGCTCGACGAACGTTGAGTCCTCAGACGCGATCAGGGCACGCTTCAGGTTGCGCGAGATTTTTGCGTACGGCACCCATTCGTAGCGAATCGTTGCGTCAGGCTTTTTTTCATGAAGCTCGCCCATGCGATACGACATGAACGCCGTGCTTCCGGGCGCGTGGTCGGCGTACCACCACACTTGCAGCGCGAACCAGCATTGAATGACAACGAACAAGCCAGCCATCGCGAGAAAAACCGCAGCCAGCATTCGCCCAAAAGTACGCAACAAATTCTTGGGCACCAGGTTGACTACTCGCTCGCCAGCTCGGCGCGCAGTTGCGCGATGATGGGCGCGGCTTGCGGCAATACACCGCGCCATTGCACATAGCTTTCGGCGGCCTGCTCGACCAGCATTCCCAGTCCATCGGCAACGCGTGATGCACCCATTCTTAGCGCCCAATTCATGAATGTCGTCGGAAGCTTCCCGTACATCATGTCGTAGGCCAGCGCCGCTGACGCAAAGATGTCTGCGCTATCAGGCAGCGGAAGCGCGCCCGACAAACTCGATGAAGTAGCGTTAATAACGATGTCAAACTTCATTGCCTGACTGACCAATGCGTCCACTGAAAATGCACTCGTGGCGTAATGTTTTTCGTACACAGCCACCAGTTCCGTCGCGAGCGCTGCCGTCCGGTTCACGACCACGATTTGCTTCGGTGAACGTAACAATAACGGACCGATCACGCCGCGCGCCGCGCCGCCTGCTCCGAGCAGCAATACGTTCTTCCCCCTGAGGCTCTCCTGAAGATTAGTCTCGATATCGCGCACGAGGCCCGCACCATCCGTGTTGTCGCAATACCAGTGATCGTCGCGCCAGATCAAAAAGTTCGCAGCACCAGCCTGTTGCGCACGTAATGAAGCGTTGCGAGCCAGCGCAAACGCATCACGCTTGAACGGCACGGTCACATTCGCGCCAATGCCACCTTCATCGAAAAAACGTTGCAGCTCGCCCGCGAAATCACCCAGTGGTGCCAGACGCTTTTCGTACTCAATTTGCTGATTCAGACTTGCAGCAAAAAGCGCGTGAATACGCGGGCTTTTGCTGTGTGCGATAGGGTTGCCGAAGACGGCGTACTTGTCCGTATTTTTCATGGAAACGTCAGGGTGCCTTTAAGCTTCCACCGATGGAGCTTTCGAGTTCTCCTGCGCGTGTAAAGCTCCATGTTCTTGTGATGTAGATGATGTCGGTATCGTTTCGGATATCGGGCGGGAACGGCGCATACGGTGCAGCAAGTTCGACGATTTTGAGTGCGGACGCATCAAGAATTTTGTTGCCTGATCCGCGATCCACCTCGATGGTTTCGATGCGACCATCGGCCTTGATGCCCACTGTCAATACGAGCGAGCCATAGAGCTTTTGCGCACGCGCAACAGCGGGGTAGTTGGCGTTACCGACGCGTTCTACTTTTTGCCGCCAATCTTCGACGTAGCGCGCAAAGCGATATTCAGTCGCGCGAGCACCAATGTGCTTTTTCTTCGGACGCTGCTGGTACGAATCGAATTCACGTGCAATCTGCGCTTCAAGTCTTTGCAGTTCTAGCGCTTTCGCCGATAGCTCCTGAAACGCATTCGCTGTATCCGCACGCTTAGATTCTTTCGCGTCGCGATCCGTTGTGGCCTGATTCTTTGCGCGCAGTTGCTGCAACAGCTCACGCGTTTGCCGCTCAAGCGTTTCCACCTGCTCTTTGGCGGCGGCAATTTGCGTTAGTTGCGCGTCCATCGCGGCGCGCGGTAGCGGCGAACTCAGGCGGCGTTTGGCATCGGTATTACCACCGCCATCGAGATTGGCTTGCGCCAAAAAGTCGGCCTTGGACGGCTTCGATTCGGTCTTCGCGTTGACGAGCGACACCTCAAGCGGTGGCGTTGGTGCGGACTTCTTGAACAGTTTCGGCAACTCAAAATGCAGCGACAGCAAAATCACATGAACACCGATAGACGCCGCAAGCGTCCATTTGAGCAACGGGCTCATGCCCACCGCTATCGGCAGCGTCGCCGGGGCCTGAATGACTTTTATCGTGCGCTTCACACGATGATTCTATGGCACGCTTCAGGCAGCGTTTGCTTCGTCAACCGTGTTTGTCACGCCAACCGTTTCAATGAATCGCATATGCAACGCGGGCTCAAACAAATCAACCTCCGCAACCGACAAAATGACCTGCATGCCCGGCGGCTGACTCGGCATATCGTTGATTCGTTGCACTATTGGAAGGCGGTCAAGGCGAACCAGATTTTCGCGAATGACGTGAGCGGTGAGCTTGGTGATGTTTTCCTGCTGGATATAGCGCAGGCACCAGTAGAACTCCATCTGCTGCTGAAAGTCGCCGTAGCCCGAATACGTTGCGTCGAAGTCTGCGACTGCGGCCAACAGTTCAGCATTACCGTTTGCGTAGGGAGCCGTATCGTCGGCCACCAACGCCAGCAGCTGGCGCTGATTAAGCAAATCGGAATAACGTCGAAGCGGCGACGTGGCCCACACGTAGTGCGGCACATTCAAACCTTCGTGCGGTCCCGCGATTGAGCTCATGCGTGTCTTGCCACCGGCTTGCACACGGAACATGCCGGGCCATTTGCGCTCGGCCAACGCGCCCGCCCAGGTGACGTTGGCGAAGATCATGAGTTCCGACACCAGCGTATCGACCGGTGAGCCGCGCTTGCGCGGCCCGATCTCCACGCGGCAGTCTTGAGCGTCCGGATCGCCCTGAATGGCGAAGCTATAGTCGACGCGGTTTTGCACTTGCTCGCCGCGTGCGGATGCCCGCACGTGAGCGAAGGCGTAGAGTGCGCGCATGGCGGCGGCGTGCTTCTCGTTTTTGTCGTTCGCCGGATCCATCCAACCCAGCTCGTCGAGGTGACCGATGCGCAGATTGCTCGCCATCAGCACGCGTTCCACGACAGTGGCTGTGTGCGTGACTTGCATTGCGGCGTCGACCGTCGCGTAGAGCGAAAGTGCCGCAGGAGATTTGCCTTCATCCAGCGAAAACGCGGCGATCACCTCGTCGGGCAACATCGTGATCTTGTGACCGGGCATGTACACGGTCGACAGGCGATCACGGGCGACGCGATCCAGCTCGCTGTTTGCTGTAAGAGCTAAAGCGGGTGCAGCGATATGAATGCCCAACCGGAAACCACCATCGGCAAGCGCCGTGACCGAAAACGCGTCGTCAATTTCTGTGGTCGTCGCGTCGTCAATGCTGAAAGCCTGCACGTCCGCTACCGGCAAATCGGCAATCGATGGCAACGCAACGTGCGGCGGAAACGCAATGCCTTTCGGGAAGGTCGCGCGCAAAAAGCGCTGGAAGTGCAGTGCGTGGGTCGACGGAATCGCACCCGCTTTCGCCAGTAAATGCACCGGTGCCATGCGCGCGCGGTCCGCCGCTGCAACCAGCGCGCGATAGGAGAGACTTTGCTTCTCGGGACTATTTAAAAGTTGAACCCAATTCGATGCAATTTCAACGGGAGCTTGGCCCGCGAGGAGCACTTGCACCCAGGCTTCAATCTGCTCAGCCTCACGTGCTTTGCGCTCAACACCGGCGAGCGCCGCATTCAGCGCATCTTCTGGGGCCCGCTTGTAGCGGCCCTTCCCGCGTTTGTAGAAGTACATCGGCGATTGCTGCAACGCGAGCAGGGTGGCGGCCTGATGTACTGCGGTTGTGGTCGCCCCGAAGTATTCCGTTGCGAGTTCACCAAAAGAAAACTCCTCAGTTCCGGCGGCCGATTCCCACAACAGCGCCATGTCGATATCAGCACGTTGCTGCGTCGCCGCAGCCATCAAATCAGCCGGAGCTGGCGCTGCGAAGTGCAGCAGACTGTTGGCGCCCTTGACCTTGATGCGACGGCCACCGGGCAACTCAACCTGTGCCGAAGCGTCGGTCTCGGAAATGATGAGACCGGCCAGGATTCGCCCGTCGTCTTCGAAAAGTAGATTCAATCGTACCTCTAATAATTCACTTTATCGGGATGCAGTGCTAGGCGCGCGGCGCGCAGCAACCGGAATGTACGTTGTTGTACATGAGGATTGCGAGCACCGCGCAACGACGCAATGCGCCCGAAAAATGAATTTTTAGAGGTGCGCTCATGTGTGTAAATTGGAAATGCCGTGCGGAACATGCCCGGCGGGGACGACACGGCTTGCAGATTCAACATGCCGTCGCTGGTCGTCAAAGAAGATGTCAGCCCCGAAGGCGCGCAGAAATTCCGCCTTGTCGAGACCGCCTAAAAATAGCGCTTCGTCGATACGCACGCCCCACGCACGAAGCGTGCGGATGACGCGCTCGTGAGCTGGGGCCGAGCGCGCGGTCACCAGCGCCGTGCGGATCGGCTGTCGGTCACGCGGAAAATCAGTCTGAATGCGATGCAGAGCAGCGAGGAAATTTTTGAACGGGCCGCCACCCAGCGGAGTCTCCGCAGCCTTCGCTTCGGACGCAGTGAACGCATCAAGTCCCTGCGCCTGAAACACCCGCTCGGCTTCATCAGAAAACAGGACTGCATCGCCGTCGAAGGCGATGCGAAGTTCATCGTCGTCTTGAGGCACGATGGAGTCGGCCCTGTCGACAGCCCCGCGGTGCGGAACAATCGTCGCTGCCGCATGCCCCGACTCGAGCGCATGACGCACGTCCTCTGGATCAGCCGACAAAAACAAATGGGTACCCAACGCCGGGACATAGCGCGATGTGTCGCGGCCGCTCGTGAACACCGCGCGCGTGATGCCGAGCTTGTAGTGACTGATCGCGTTAAAAATTCGCAGGCCTGTGTCAGCACTGTTACGCGACAGCAGCACGATTTCGACGTGCTGCCGGCTTGCTTCATTCAAGCGAAGTAACTTGCGCGCCAGTTCAAACGCAACCCCCGGTTGCAGCAAGTCATCTTCATGATCAATCTGGTGACGTTGATACGCCTCGACGCCGCCGGCCTCGTACACCGCGTGACTCTCGCTCAAATCAAACAGCGCGCGCGACGAAATCGCAACGATCAGACGGTCATCGATTTGCACTGCCATGCTGAGCGCTTAGCCTGGCTTCTGCACTGAGACGAGAAACCCGGTGATCGCTTCGTCCTGCTCCATGCGCAGATCAATCGCTTCAATCGACGGCGCGGCAAATCCGGCCGCATCGAGCAGCCGCTTCACGTATTTCTGCGACTGTGCGTAGCGCATGGTCTTCCTCACGACAAAATCCGGACCGTCATCAGGCGTATCTTCGCAGGAGAAGAACATCCAGCCGCCCGGTCGCAGCACTTTGAATGCATTGGTGATTGCGGCATCGAGCGCTCCGAGATAAATGAACACGTCGCCTGCGGCGATGACTTCGTACTCGTTGGCATCGGTTGCCTCCAGCGCATCGAGCAAATTGACCTGATGCAGACGCGAATACACATTGTGCTTTGTCGCCTCTTCCAGCATCGACTTCGACAAATCAACACCAACGAAAAAGCCGTTGATTCGACCCAGTGCGGCACCAAGCAACCCGGTGCCACAGCCGAGATCAAGGATGTTCAGGTTGCGATCCGGAAATCGCGCCAGAATTGCCGCCGAAATTTTCTGCGGAACGCGATACTTCAACGCGCCGACCAGATGGGTATCGAAGCGACTTGCGTAGCGGTCAAACAAGCCCCGCGTCATGGCCTCCGGCGGCTGCGAGGGGGCTTCGCCCCTGAACACTGCATCCAGATAAAGATAGCCGGCGTCCTCTGGACGATGCTTCAGTGCGGCGGAAAGATACGTTTGAGCGGCAGCACGGTCATCTTGTAGATACGACACCATGGCCAGTCCGTGCAGGGCGTCGACATCGTCCGGATTGATGGCCAGCGCCTCCGACAACCAGGTCTGCGCTTCTGCAAACTTCGACTGATACCGGAGCGCATTTCCGATCATCGTTTTGACGCCAGGGATGTCCTGGTTCTGCGCATATGCGGCGCGCAAATGCATCTCTGCCGAGGCATGATCTGCCTGCGCGTTGGCCAGATTGACCGCCAGTTCGCGAAACCGCAGATTGGTCGGTGCGAGCATCAGCGCCTGATTGATGCTGGTGCGCGCCGCGGCGACATCGCCCCGAGCCTGCTGCGCTTCGCTCAAACAATAATGAGCCATCGCTGACATCGGCGCAAGGCTCGTAGCGCGCTCGGCGGACTGCAACGCCGCAGCAGCGTTACCGGCTTTGCTCGCAAGCATCCAACCGGCGAGGTAGACGCGCACGTCATTCGGATCGCCTTGTGCGAGCTCGTTCAAAAGCGAGGCCGCCTCCGGCAAGCGACCCGCCTGAATATCGGATTCGACCGCCTGCAGCTGCCGGTTGCGCGCCTCTGGATCACCGCCCGCGCGCTTCGTTCGTGGAAGAGAAAATTTTGAACCTGCCATAACCTTGCCTTTAGCCCTTAGCCGTCGCTCTAGCCCTGATGCGAGTGCGCGCTTCGCAGTTGATCGAGCACGCGCTGATGAATGCCACCAAACGCGCCATTACTCATGATTAAGATGTGATCACCACGCCGCGCGTTGGCAACCAGCGTATTGGTCAGTGCGCCGATGTCACTCATGTTGACTGCGCGATCGCCGAGGGGTTGCATCGCAGCCGCGACGTCCCAGTCGACACCACCGGAATACGAATACACGCGATCCGCACCGTCAAAACTTTCAGCCAGTCGCGAGCGCATGGCGCCGAGTTTCATGGTGTTCGAGCGTGGCTCGAACACGGCGAGAATTCGCTCGCCCGGCGTGGCCGATTTGCGCATTGCGCTGACCGTTGCAGCGAACGCGGTCGGGTGATGCGCGAAGTCATCGTAAACCTTGACGCCAGCGACTTCACCACGCAACTCGATGCGTCGTTTGACGCCTTGAAACGAGGCCAATGCTGCGATGGATTCTTGCGGCGAAACGCCTGCGTGGTTGGCCGCCGCAATCGCAGCTAGCGCATTCAATCGATTGTGCTCACCCGGCATCGCGAGCGCGAGATCACCAAAGCGCTGGCCGCCAAAATCGACGCGCGCATGGTCCACAAAATGCCAGCCCTGCTCGACGCCAAAGAGCTCGCGCTCGCTCCAGCAACCCATCGCCAGCGTCTCGGCCAGTTCGGCGTCCCGCCCGTTCGTGATGATGCGACCACTCGAAGGCACCGTGCGCACGACATGATGAAACTGCCGACGAATCGAGGCAACATCCGGAAAGATATCCGCGTGATCGTATTCGAGGTTGTTGAGCACCAGCGTGCGTGGTCGGTAGTGCACGAATTTGCTCCGCTTGTCGAAGAACGCGGTGTCGTACTCATCAGCTTCGATGACGAACGGCGACATCGGTTCGTTCAAATTGCCGGATCGTGCCGAGACCCCGAAATCCTGCGCGACGCCGCCAATCAGGAACCCCGGCGCGCGACCCGTGTGCTCCAGAATCCACGCCAACATGGACGTGGTCGTCGTTTTGCCATGCGTGCCCGCGACGGCCAATACCCAACGTCCATGCAACACGTTCGATGCCAGCCACTGCGGGCCGGAAACATATTCCGCGCCCGCGTTCAGGATCGCCTCGATCAGCGGATTGCCGCGCGTGATGACGTTGCCGATGACAAAGCAGTCCGGTTTCAAATTGAGCTGGTCGGCCGAATAGCCTTCAATCAATTCAATGCCCAGCGCGGTGAGCTGATCGGACATCGGAGGATAGACATTGGCGTCACAGCCGGTGACGCGGTGCCCGGCCTCGCGCGCCAGCGCCGCAACACCGCCCATGAAGGTGCCGCAAATGCCCAGAATGTGAATGTGCATACGGGGACGTGAAATGCCGGTTTCGGCAATCGGAAGGAGACAACCCTCAATTATCGACGACTGAGCGTATTCGCCGGGCAAACTGGCATACAAGCAACAATTGAGCGATGAACATGACCCACGCCTTCCATCCAGCCACATTGCGCAGCCTGTGCCTTGCGGCGCTCGCTGAGGCCGATATTGACCGTAAAGCCGCGTCGGCACGCGCCATTGATCCTGATGCCCAGCCTACCGGCAGTGAGTCTTCGCTTACTGAATTAGCCAGTATTCCCGGACGCCCGGCCTTGCCGCAACTCGTTTCGCCGAAGGAAGTGCCACAGCGCTCGCTCGGAAATGTCGAAGGCCGCGCGGCGCTGATTCATGCGCTCGCGCACATCGAGTTCAATGCGATTAATCTGGCTCTGGATGTAGTTTGGCGGTTTCCGGGATTGCCTGAGGCGTTCTACCGCGAATGGGCCAACGTGGCACGCGAGGAGGCGTATCACTTCACGCTGCTGCGCGAACATCTGCGTAAACACGGTCACGAGTACGGCGATTTCCCCGCGCACAATGGTTTGTGGGAAATGGCCGAGAAGACAAAGGGAGACTTGCTGGCAAGGCTCGCGCTGGTGCCGAGAACGCTCGAAGCGCGCGGCCTTGACGCGTCGCCCGCCATTCGCGCGAAGCTCGCCGCCGTCGGAGATCACGATGGCGCGGCGATTCTGGACATCATCCTGCGCGACGAAATCGGCCACGTTGCGGTGGGCAACCGCTGGTATCGCCATGTTTGCAATTCGCGCGGGCTTGATCCGATTGCAACCTACGCAGCACTTGCTGAGCAGTATCGTGCGCCGAAACTCCGCGGGCCGTTCAACCGCGAGGCACGGCTGGCGGCTGGGTTTGAGGCGGTGGAGATTGATGCGTTGTAGTGCGCCAGGATCAACGCGAGAATGAGTTCAGCAGGGCAATCCATTCTCGGCGTCGATTTCACATCCGCCCCGGGACCGCGCAAGGCGATTACCGTTGCTCACGCTGAGCTCGATGGTGCTCGCCTAACTTTCTCGGCAATCGACCGCCTCACGTCGTTTGCCGAATTCGAGGCGTTATTGCGAATGCCGGGACCGTGGGTCGGCGGCTTTGACTTTCCATTTGGTTTGCCGCGCGAACTCGTGGTTACGCTCGGGTGGCCGGAAGCTTGGACAGACATGGTCCGGCACGTTCAAGCGCTCGGCAAGGACGCGTTCAAGGACGCGCTCAATGCCGTGCGCGAATCGCGCCCTATGGGTTCGCGCTACATTGCGCGGCGCGGTGACGCGGCCGCAGGATCATCCAGCCCCATGAAGCTCGTCAATCCGCCGGTCGGTCTCATGTTTTTTGAAGGCGCGCCGCGCTTGCTCGCTGCGGGCGTGTGCGTGCTTCCGTGCGCACTATCGGACGACTCACGCGTCGCGCTTGAAGCCTATCCCGGCTATCTCGCCCGAAAAATCACCCGCGCCAGTTACAAGAAAGACGGCAAGGAAGGCGCTCGGCCTGACCGGCGCGAAGCTCGCATTGAAATCATTGAAGCGATGACGTCAAGGCATACGAGCGTCGCTCCGCTTGATTTGATCCTGCCGTCGGCGCTCAAAAACCTGTGCACCGATGACGGCTCGGGCGATGCGCTGGATGCGGTTTTGTGTGCAGTGCAGGCGGCGATTGCGTGCGTGTCGGCTGAAGCGGCGGACGCTGACGACTACGGCATTCCAGACGATGCTGACCCGCTGGAAGGATGGATCGTTGCGATATCAGCTTTTGGCTAGAAACGCCATTACATAGGGGCTGATGGCACTTTTCATAGAAAGTCGATTTTTATCTTTTTTCGCTTCTAGCCCAAATGCAGTGGTGCTTTCTGCAAAAAGCTGTAAGTTCGTCTTCTCGGGGAAATTACGCCGAAAACCTGATCTTCCCAGTCAGCAGCTGAAACCACATCACCCAGTCGCCCATGAACGAATACAGTGGCTGCTTGAAGCTCGCTGGCTTGTTCTTCTCGAACCCGAAATGCCCGACCCACGCCCAGGCGTAGCCCTGAATCACAGCGACCGCAATCAGCCAGTACTGGCCGCTCCACAGCGCAAACAGAGTGAGCGTTAACGCGATCGAAGTGCCGCAAAAATGCAGGATACGACAGGTCGCATTTTGGTGCTCACCGAGATAAAACGGGTAGAACTCGGCGAACGACGTGAAGCGCTTCGGCGTAGTCGCTACCGTGGAATTTGAAGCATCTGACATGGTTGTTCTCCTTCGCTTGCGTGAGTTTGTTTTGCCGAACGGTGGCCCCTTGGCGAACCATAGCGCGATTCACGCGGTGTTGCCAATTCAATGAGAGACTAGGCGCCGCTGTTGTCAAATTCGCGCAGACAGTGCGTCAGCACGGCAAGGAGGAGCAACGACGTATCGCATTGAATTGGACATGGAATTATTCCTGGGGTCGGAATTTGAGCGTTAATTGCCTTTGAAACACATCGGCCTGATCAGGCTTCGGCAGCGGTGACGACTTGAGAATCGCACGCTCCACGGCCTGATCGTACGCCGCATTGCCGCTTGATTTGGTGAGCGTCGCGGTGAGCACTTCGCCGGTCGGCAATTGCACGACGGCGAACACCGCCTCGGGATTTCCAGTCACCTCGGCGATGATGTTGCCGCGCACTTTCGAGCGAATCTTCGCCACGTAGTCGCCCTCGGCTTTGGCCCGGGCCCGGGCCATCGCAGCATCACGCGCGGCCTTCTCGGCGGCCTCGGCGCGATCCGCCACCTGCTTCGCGGCTAACTTGTCGGCGGCTTCGCGTGCGAACTTGTCGGCGGCGGCCTGCGCGGCTTGCGACTCTTTCGCTGCTTTGTCCTGTGCCACTTTCAAGTCACGTGCACGCAGGTCGTTCTGCTTTTTCAGCGCGTCCTTTTCGGCCTTCTCGGAATCAGCGCGCAGCTTCTCCTGTTTCGATTTTTCTTTCTCGGCCTCCTGTGCTTTCAGCTTGCGGGCATCAGCTTCTTTCTGAGCTTTTTCGCGAGCGATGTCAGCGGGATTCGGGGCCCGTGGCGGAGGTGGCGACTTGACGACCGGAGGGGGCGGCGGTACGGCTTTCGGAGGCGGTGGGGGCGGCGGCGCGACCGGTTCCGGCGTTGGCGCAGGCGGCGTGACAGCTTCGGGAGGCGCAACCGATGTGACCAACTCAACAGCCACCGGCGTATGCTCAACCTGCTTCCAGCGCACGCTAAAAATCAGCATCGCGAACAAAGCGATGTGAACCAGAATCGCGCCGATCCAGGCGGTGGTCTTGGAGCCTTCCATCGGAATGCTGCTTAACCGCCCTCTTTGGCGACCAACCCAACGCGTTTCACGCCCTGCGCATGCA
>JAYWAQ010000388.1:0-1717 GCA_043782305.1 Burkholderiales bacterium | reverse complement strand
ACTCTCGGTTGCGTAAGCGGGTTGCTTCACACGCTCCGCTTGGCAACGATTAATCTGGCGCTCCAGCGTCACCACGTTGCCGTCGATCGCGATGTTTGGCAAGCGCACCGCGAGCCCTTCAGGTTTTGCGTGACAGCCCGAACAATCGCGCGCAAAAATTTCACGACCCTGATCAACCCATAGCATGCCGGGATTCAGATCATCATCTTTTTGCTGTGCTCGTAGCGTGGCGCTGGTGAAAGTGCTTCCAGAGCGAATAGAGTCTTTCGGAATGAGCGGCGTTGGGGCGGTCGCGGTTTGCGCAAGCAAAGGCGCGGTGGCCACTCCCGCGCTGCAGATGAGCGCAATGCACCAATGCGCAAACAAGCTACGCCGCGACAACGCGCACGCTCGCGCTGATCGAACCGACGTTGCCCTTCATGTCGCGCCAGCGGGCGCTGAATTTACCGCTTTGCTTCACGGCGACCACGAACGTGAGAAATGGATTCGCCGTGAGCGCGTTCATCGTCAGCGCATTAAATACAGGCTGGCCCTCGAAATCAAGCGATAACGATTCCAGCAAATTGGCTTCCAGAATGTTGCCGTCAACGTCGCGGCGAAAGCCCGTTTCCATCGGGTGCTGAATCAAGAGTCGCACCTGAAATTCTTCGCCTGTCCGCACCAGAGCCGGCACGATCAGCCGGGCGTTGCGACCAGGGATTGGTTCACTCATATTGGCTACGTACCATCAAAACAGGCGCTTCCGGTCAGCAGCACTTCAATGGCGTGCTGCCACAGCGTGCCGTCCGAGAGTTGCGCAACACCGATTACGGCCTGCGTCGCACCAAGCCGAATCGCAGTGGTCAGGCGCGGCTGCGCCAGAACCGGTCCCAGTTCAATCTCCAGCGCCACCGGGCGTGGATTCTGTGGCGCGATGATTCCAAGCCTTGCCACCGTGCGTCCGGACAGTCTGGCAGGGTCAACAAAGAGCACGACGGGGACCGATGTGCCGGTCTCGGCAAGCGTCGGGATGTCGAGCGACAGCCCGCCGCGTTCGACCTTTAAGGCGCGGAGCCGCTCATCCAGCGGCCTTTGCGTCTGCTGCTGGGAGAAGGCATTGACCGCAGGCAACCACCAGGGCGCCGCGGCAAGCGCTTGTATCGCAAGCCGTCGCTGTTCGAATCGGTCTGGGAGCGTTTGCGTAGAAATGGCTATGTTCCGCCAAAGATTGAAGCTTGACTATACGCCCGGTCAGCCGCGGATCGCTGCCAAATGCCCGGAAATTGTCGTTGCATCCGAACAGAATTAAGGTATGACTTTTTCGAGAAAAGACCGTTGCATAAGGGCTGAGCGCATAAAGTGCTTGAAGTCGACAAGCGTCATTAGTTACCCCTAGCCCTAAACCAGACTACGTTACAGCAAAAAGCTGTTAACTGAACACAACAGTCTTGCTACCGTTTAAAAGCACCCGATGCTCGGCGTGCCATTTGACGGCGCGAGCCAGTGCTGTGCATTCAAGATCGCTACCCACCACCGTCAGCGCCTCGGCACTCATTGAATGATTCACGCGAGCGACATCCTGCTCAATGATGGGGCCCTCGTCGAGGTCCGTCGTCACGTAATGCGCGGTGGCCCCGATCAACTTGAGGCCGCGATCATGCGCCTGAAAGTACGGTCGCGCGCCCTTGACGCTTGGCAAAAACGAATGGTGAATATTGATCGCTCGACCATTCAAATA
>JAYWAQ010000387.1:0-1720 GCA_043782305.1 Burkholderiales bacterium | reverse complement strand
ACAGCGCACCAGGCAGCTCATCGCGAAAGACTGAGCAGGAACCAACGCGGTCGATAACGCCATTGGTGCGAATGAAAAGGATGTCACCACTCGCGAGTTCGTAACTGGCGACTTCCTTGGTAGTCAATTCAGCCCACTTAATGTCATTGGTATCCACACGGCCATCAACGATGTTCGGGATGCGGATCACCGGCCGACCCTGGCGGTGGTAACCGCATTTTGACGAGGTGCCGTACTGCAGAAACTCTCTTAGCTCTCTGATTGGTGTCGGATGCCAACTCTCGGGCATGGGACCAATTTCTGTTTCTTTAAGTGGTTCGCCACGCAGGCCGTGGGTGAAAAGACGATTCATTGTCGATTGCTTGAGGTCGCGCGTGGCGGCGATCAGGCGGTCCTGGGTGGCGATGGCGCGCTGCAGCTTCCACAGGACGGCGGCGATTTTTTCTTGTTCTTTCTTGGGCGGAAGCGGAAGCGTTTTTTCCTTGAGGAATGTGAAATGCCGGTTGTAGCCGCGGCTTGGCAGGTCTAGCTGCAAACATGCGTAGTAGAAGAAACGAGCGTTGTACTCTGTGCCTGGCTTGAGCAACTGCGTTCCATCGGCGCCAAGCACGAACGGCTGATCGACGTATTTGAAAGCTCGCGTATGATCGCCGAAGACGATGTAGGGGAGCCCGCTTTCGATTACGAGCGAAACATCATCAGTCCATCCCGAGACGTATTTCTGGCCTTGATCTACGACGGGAAACTTACCCGCCAGCCGATAGTCACGCGCCTGCAACTTCCCGCGCCTTGGCAGCTTTGCGTCGGAAAGTGTTTTTGCGAATTCACGATCTTGCCACTCGCGTTGAATCGTTTGGGTCATAGCTGCGCCAACACCTTCGCTAACTCTTTATCCAGTGCTGCCTCATCTCTCTTTAGCGCAGCCAGCTCTGCCACGATTTCAGGAATCTCGCGAATCGTTTGCGCATCGCCATTGGCAATGTATCGCGAAGGTGAAAGGTTGTAGTCGTTCGCCTCTGCTTTTGCTCGATCAATGATGGCGACGAATCCTTCCTCCGATTCGCCCTTGAGATAGGCTGCGGCGATACGCGCCACGCCGTCCATGGTGATTTCGTTCTTCGGATTACCTTTCTTGAACTCACGGCTGGCATTGACCAGCACGATCTTGCCTTTGCGGTCTTTGGGTTTGTTCTTGCGCAGCACGACAATGATGCCGGCGGCCGTGGTGTTGTAGAACAGGTTATCGGGTAGCAGGATGACGCCGTCGATGAGATCGTGTTCTACAAACCAGCGGCGCACATTACGCTCTCGGTCTTCATTCTTGCTGCCACTGCCGCGCGTGACGGCACCGGTATCGAGCACCACTGCGGCGCGGCCTTTGTCGTTGAGGCAGGCGAGAGTGTGCTGCAGCCACGCCCAGTCGGCCTTGCCGCCGGTGATGCCGCCGGCCTGATCGAAGCGATCAAAGGGATCGTTGTCGTAGATGGTGGAATCGAATACCTGATTCCACATCGGGTTGGCGATGATCATGTCGAAGCGCTTGAGGCGATTGTCGGCATCGCGATACTTCGGGTTGCGCATGGAATCGCCGCGCAGCACTTCACCTTTCATGTCGTGGATGATGCGGTTCATGCAGGCGATGGCGTAGGAGGAGCCGGTGAGTTCCTGCCCGTAGAGCTTGAGCGGAATCTTGCTCAAGGGGTCGAGGCGCTTGCCGACC
>JAYWAQ010000386.1:0-4902 GCA_043782305.1 Burkholderiales bacterium | reverse complement strand
GACGAGCGAAAGACAGAGCGCAAGCACGGCCAGATTGCGCACGAGGATCGCGGTTTGTTTTTGTAGTGGCGAGCGCTCCGTTTCCAGGCTGCCCAAAGATGCGCCGATGCGGCCTATTGCGCTGCGCGGGCCAGTGGCGGTAACTCGTGCCGTCGCTTGGCCCTGAACAATCAGTGTGCCAGAGTAAACAAATGGAATGTCGTCGCCACCGGGGTGCGCTGGTGCTTGAGCGTCCTCAGCTGCCGCGACTTTGCGGACTGGCAAAGGTTCACCCGTCAGCAGGGATTCGTCCGCCTGCAAACCGCTGACTTCAAGCAAGACGCCGTCAGCGGGAACGCGATCACCTTCGGCGAGCAACATCACATCACCTTCCACGACATCTTTGCCCGCTATGCGAATCGTCTGACCGTCGCGAATCACGCGCGCCTGCGGGCTCGTCAGATCGCGCAACGCCTCCATTGCGCGCTCGGTCTTGCCTTCCTGATACAGCGTCAACCCAAGCATGACCAGCACCGCACCGAACAGCGTCACGCCCTCGAGCGGTTCACCAAACACAAGGTAGAGCGTTCCAGCAGAGAGCAGCAGCAGGAACATTGGTTCGCGGGCGGTTTCCCAGATGATGTGCCACAGCGTGCGGCGCTGGCCACTCGGGAGCGAGTTCGGTCCATCCTTTTTAAGCTGGACCAATGCCTCGGGAGTCGAAAGGCCAGTCTGCGGTGGTGGTGGCGGATTCAAAGGCTTTGAACTTTCGATACAGCGAATATCGATCAGAGCGTAGTCTCAAATCATGCACATGTCTGTACGTTCACCAACGTGTGTGCGTTTTGTGCAGCCGCCCTTGACGTACATCAAATTAAAGGCGCGGTGGTTCGCTACCGCACAGACAACTCAGTGCGTCCAGCCGATGATTGCGGCCTTGGACTCAACGTAGTGTGCAAATATCAAGATGAGTGAAATACGCGGCATTGATTCCCAGCAACGCGACGCGTGGGCGCGACGAATCGTAGCCGTGTGCGCCCCCGTCGCCGTAGGTGCTCTCCTGGGCTGCACGACAAGCGAACCCGCCGTGCGCACGGAGACCGAACTTGTGCTGCCGCAGTCGTGGTCTGATTCACAATCGATTGACGGGTCGGCCAGAACAGCATCCTCCCTGGCCCAATGGTGGACACGTTTTAACGACCCACTTTTGGTCCGTCTGATTGACGAAGCGTTAAGCGCGAACACCTCCGTTGTCAGTGCGATGGCGGCGCTGGCGCAGTCGCGTGCAATCGCCGAAGTGCAGGCGGCAGCCTTGTTGCCGGCACTGCGTGGTTCAGCCTCGGCGCAAAGGAGCCGTAGCGGCCTGAGCGGTGGCAACAACGCAAACGCATTCAAGGCGGGCTTTGACGCGAGCTGGGAGCCGGATGTCTTCGGCGGCCAACGCGCGGCTGTTTCTGCTGCCGATGCAGACACTCAGGCGAGCATCGCGAGTTTGGGCAACATTCAAGTGTCGATTGCGGCGGAGGTTGCTGTGAACTACTTGCAATTGCGCGGGCTTCGGGCGCGACTGGCCATTGCTGCTGCCAATCTGAAAAGTCAGGAGGAGACGCTGCAGATTACGCAGTGGCGAACTCAGGCTGGGCTCGCAACGTCACTCGATATTGAACAAGCGCGCGCAGCAACTGCGCAAACGCGCGCTCAAATCCCCACGCTGCGTACATCCGCCCAGCAAGCCGAACATAGTCTTGCCGTGTTGACCTGGCGTACGCCTGCGGCCTTACATGATCGTTTGTCGGCAGCGGCTGCGGATGCGATAACGGCCGCGATGCCGAGTGATGATTTGGTACTGGCATTCCCTGCCGAAACACTGCGCCAGCGCCCGGACGTTCGCGCATCAGAGGCTCGCGTCACAGCGGCATCGCTTCGGGTACGGCAGGCAGATGCTGCGCGCTACCCAAGCTTTCAGCTTGGCGGGTCGTTAGGCTTGAGCGCGTTGACGCTTGGAGCGCTTACCCACGGCTCGTCGGTAATTGCAGCACTGCTTGGAAGCGTGTCTGCCCCAATTTTTGACGGCGGCGCGGCGCAAGCCCAGGTGCGTGCACAACGTGCAGTGTTTCAGCAGGCAGCCGCAGCCTATGACGCCGCAATTCTTGCTGCATTGAAGGACGTCGAAGACAGTCTTATTTCCCTTAGAAATGATCGTGATCGTTTGCAAAGTCTACGCATTGCCGCAGACGCAGCGCAGAACGCATCAATGCTTGCAAACCAGCGTTATAGCAGCGGCCTGATTGATTTTCAGGTGGTGCTGGAGACGCAGCGCACGGCATTGAATACGCAAGATAGCGTTGCCAGCACGGTTGCAGATATCAACGCCGATCACGTGCGCCTTTACAAAGCGCTGGGTGGCGGTTGGGAAGCAACAAATTTGTTCGCCGGTGCGCCAGCAGCGGCCGTCACCGCACAGCCAAACAAGGCATCCAGCCAATGAATACGCCGCCAACCGCCTCCCCCCAGCCGCCTCCCGTCGCGCCAGTCGTTGCCACCGCGCCCCCGCCACATATCGCTCCTTCAGCGGCCACGGACATCGCCTCTCTGCTGGACGAACCGGCACAGCGCCCATGGTGGCTGCGTTGGCCCTTCTTGCTCGGAGCTAGCGCAGTGGTGGCTGCCGCCGTCGGCGCGTATTTCTGGCGTGCCCACGCGATCAACGCTGCGGCACCGGTTTACAGCACTGCGACCGTGGCGCGCGGCAATCTCATCCTCACCGTCACAGCCAACGGCACTATCCAGCCGACTCGATCAATCAACATCGGCAGTGAACTTTCTGGCACTGTGCTGAAGGTCAACGTGGATGTCAATGATCGAATCAAGAAGGGTCAGGTATTAGTCGTGCTTGACACCGCGAAACTGCGTGATCAGATACTGCGCTCGCAAGCGGCCGTGACCTCGGCGAACGGCAAGGTGGCGCAGACCGCAGCCACGATCAAAGAAGCGCAAGCCGCGCTAGGCCGACTCGAAGAAGTCGCACGTTTGTCGGGTGGCAAGGTGCCCTCGAAAGCCGAGCTCGATAGCGGTCGCGCCACGTTCGCTCGAGCCGCCGCTGATGACTCAAGCGCCCGCGCCGGGGTGAAGGACGCGCTGGCCGCGCTATCGACCGACCAGATCAACCTGTCGAAGGCATCCATCGTCGCGCCGAGTGATGGTGTCGTGCTGACGCGCACGGTAGATCCCGGAAACGCCGTCGCCGCTTCCTTGCAAGCGGTGACGCTTTTCACGGTAGCCGAAGATCTGGCGAAGCTTCGGCTGTGGGTTTATGTCGACGAGGCCGATGTGGGATCGGTCAAAGTCGGGCAGGACGCCACATTTACTGTAAGCGCGTATGTGAATAGAAATTTTCCGGCACGCATCACGCGCGTGGGATTGGGTTCAACCATCACCGACAACGTTGTGACTTATCTAACCTACCTAGATGTGGACAACACGGACCTATCGCTGCGTCCGGGAATGACGGCGACAGCCACCATCACTGCCACCAAACGCATTGACGTTTTGCTGGTGCCCAATACTGCGCTGCGCTTCAGTCCTCACACGCCAACCGCTACGAATAACAAGGGTATCGCCTCAGGCATCAACCTCGGCCCACCCAAAACCGAGAGCAAGCGCAAGGGCGCTGCTGACAGCGCGAGTACCGCTTCGGCAAAGCAAGTGTGGGTGCTGCGCGATGGGGCTGCCATTGCGCTCAAAGTCACGCCAGGCATTAGTGACGGTCACATGACCGAGATCACGGCGGGTGACTTGCAGACAGGCATGCCGGTCATCACCGACCAAAAGACGTCGGCAACCAAATGAGCGAGCTGCTCATCTCGCTGCACGGCATCAGTAAACGTTATGGCAGCGGCGCCACCGAGTTGATGGCGTTGAAGAGCATCGATCTCGATATACGCGTCGGGGAATTCGTTGCGATCATGGGGCCAAGCGGGTCGGGCAAGTCCACCGCGATGAATATTCTCGGCTGTCTCGATACGCCAACTGCGGGCCAATATTTATTCAAGGGCGCCCATGTCGAAGCGCTTTCGCGAGACCAGCGAGCGCGTCTGCGGCGCCGATATCTGGGCTTCGTATTTCAGGGGTTCAATCTGTTGGCAAGAACATCTGCGCTTGAAAACGTAGAGTTGCCGCTCCTATATCGCGGCGACAGCGCTAGCGTTCGCCGTGCTGCCGCCACTAAGGCTTTAACGTCGGTGGGTTTGGGCGGATGGGAGCATCACACGCCCGCTGAACTCTCGGGTGGGCAACAGCAGCGCGTGGCCATCGCTCGCGCTATCGTCACCGAGCCAGCGGTAGTGTTGGCTAACGAGCCTACGGGTAATCTGGACACCCAACGCAGTCACGAAATCATGGCGCTGCTTGTTGCGCTGAACAAGGATCACGGCATTACTGTGCTCATGGTGACGCATGAGCCCGATATGGCGGCCTACGCGCATCGTATGGTGCACTTTGTTGACGGCAGCATCGCCAAAGACGTGGTCAATCCAAACCCAACGCTCGCGGCACCAGCCGACATGACTACGGCGGAGAGCGTCTGATGCTTTACAGCGTTTTTATGCTGGCACTGCACTCCGTGCAACGCAACATGCTGCGCTCGTTCTTGACCATCTTGGGGATTGTGATCGGCGTCAGCGCGGTAATCACGATGGTCACTCTGGGCAACGGCGCGACGCAGGCGATCAAGGAAAAAATATCGGGCCTGGGCACCAATTTGCTGGTGATCGGCCGTGGCCAGCGCCTGGGCGGTGGCGGCGGCAGCGGTGTGCCTGAATTCATTGAGGCCGACGCGCAGGCAATCCAATCGCAAATTGGCGGAGTTGCCGCGGCGGCTCCGACCGACCGCTTCGGCAACACGGTCGTTGCCAATGGCCGCAA
>JAYWAQ010000385.1:0-1722 GCA_043782305.1 Burkholderiales bacterium | reverse complement strand
GTCTTCAGATGCGCCAGCACCGCCTTCGGATATGTGCGCTTCAACTTGGGCGGCACTTCGTACACGCACAAACTCGATACGTGCATCGGCTGCTCTGGCGTTTCCAGATACAAAAACGATGCGTCAAGACCCGACAAACTGCTGGCCGCCATGAAACGCCTCCTTGACCAAAAATGTAGTGCTGTTGATGTGTTTTCGACAGCGCGCTGCTTACAACCGATAGTACCGGGAGCGCTGCCTGCTGCCAACCCGATTTGGCTCGGTCTAGAATTTATGTTCACGCACGGGGGTGTTTTTGAACTCTTTGGAATCTTTATGAAACAACAAGGCGCAACTTTTTTATCGGTGTTGCCGAAATTCTCAGCCGCGCTAACGGCCACCGCGCTGGCGCTGCTGGCGTGCCCCGTAGCAGCTCAGGTCAACATTCAGGCACCGGGCAGTAGCGTAAAAATCGACGGCAACGGCGTGTCGATTACAGCGCCAGGGGCGGCTGTGAATGCCGGTGCCGCGGGCGCGAAGGCGGCTACTGCCGCAACGGCCAAAACCGACGCTAACGTCAAGGCAAAAGGCGGCACACCGTCCACTGGCGGCAAGTGCGTTGACGGTTTGCTCAGCGTGAAATCAGTCGGCGTCGGAGATCGCGCTTTTGCTTCCCTAGTGTGCGACGTGGTGGTGATTGAAGCGGCGGGTGTGGGTGACTTGAAGGTCGGCGAGATCAAAGCCAAGCAACTTAAAGTGTTGTTGTCCGGCACGGGCAATTTGCTGATCGGTAATGGCACCGCAGAATCCGCTGAGTTCACGCTCAACGGCATGGGCGATATAAGGGCCGAAACGGTTGCAGTCGACTACGTCACCGCCACGCTCGTAGGCACCGGTGACATACGCGTTACCGCCAACAAGAGATTGGCCGCTGCCATTGAGGGCACGGGAGACGTGCGCTACAAAGGCGCGCCGCAAAAGCAGGCGACGGGTGCAGGCACGGGCGAGGTTAAGGCGCTGTAGCCGCACCGCGCGGCGCGACTGCGTGTTCTCTACACGCAGCGCCCGCCGTCGACTTCAAGACACGCGCCGGTGATGAAGTTTGCCTCGTCGCTCGCCAAAAATAACGCCGCGTTGGCGATGTCGAGTGGTGTCGACAACCGACCCATTGGAATGGTGGCTTTGAACATCGCGCGCTTCTCCGGCGTGTCCTCGCCCATGAAGGTGGCGAGGAGCGGCGTTTCGCCCGCGACGGGGTTGATGCAGTTGACGCGAATGTTGTCTTTGGCGAGCTCGACGGCCATCGATTTGCTGGTCAAAATCACCGCGCCCTTCGATCCGTTGTACCAAGTCAAACCGGGCCGCGGGCGCACGCCCGCGGTGGATGCGATCTGCACAAAACAGCCGCCATGTTGCGAGCGCATCACCGGTACGCAGTGTTTGGCGGAGAGATAAATCGACTTCACGTTGGTGGCATACACGCGGTCAAATTCCGCCTCGTCGACATCAAGCATCGGCTGATTTTTATGCGATACGCCGGCGTTGTTCACCACAATATCAATGCGCCCAAACGCCACCAGCGCCGCACTCACCAGCTCGTCCCAATCAGCCGATTTAGACACGTCCGCCTGCTGCGCAACGACCGGCAAACCTTGCGCATGCGTCTGCAATTTCGCGGCAGCCAATTCGACCGCATGTGCCTGCACGTCAACCAGCATCACGTTGCAACCCTCCTGCACAAAA
>JAYWAQ010000384.1:0-4908 GCA_043782305.1 Burkholderiales bacterium | reverse complement strand
AATCCGGTCTGGATGACTTCAGTTGCGGTGGCTATTTATGCGTCAGCCAGGCCGTCAGGGCGCGCAGCCGAATCTCGCCACCACCGGTGAAGCCGGTCACGTTGAGCGATTTAACGACGGCGCTGTCTTCCTCGTAGTTGGTCAAAGTCTTCGCGATCAGGGCGCGATCACCCGCTGGCAGGCCGGGCGAGGAGACGACGGGCATTGCGGGTTGCGGGCGACCCTCGTAGACCACCTTGATGCCTTTCGCTGTCAGCGTCTCTTTGGCGCGTGCGATGGACGGGATGCAGCCGACCGTCGACAGATTATTTTCGACTGCGTAGACGACGGCGCTGTATTCACTGCTCAAACGGGCGGTGTATTGACGCCCCATGAAGTCGCGCAGCTCCGCAGCGCAGACCTGCCCGTACATCGTGTCAGCGCGCGGCATGGACACCGACATGCCGCTCAGGGTTTTCAGGTTCTCGACGGGTGCGCCTTTGCCAATGAACAGGGCGGTCACATCGGGGCGGCCGGAGGCAATGAATTCGTAGCCGAGCGAGGTCAGCGCCCTGGCCGCGAGATCGGCGGCATTGGTCATGAACACGTCGTGCTGGTTTTTTTCCATCCAGTCGAGCAAGCGCTGGCGGTCGCGCGTGAAGGAAAGTTCTACCGGGCGGCCTAGCGCGGTCTCCAGCGAACGCTTTAGTGCGTTGAAGCGCGACAGCGGCGGCAGCGGATCGCCTTCAGCGCCGCTGTCCTCATGTACGACCAGTTTCAGCGGGGCGGCGTGCGCCACTCGGGTGAGTCCAGCGAGCAGGGAAACCGTGAGGGCGACGACGGCGAGCGCCCGCAGATGTTGATTCATGAAATTGCCCCGGTTTTGTTTTGTGCTGCTGATTTGTTTCAGATTATTCTTTATAAGAGCATAGTGTCTGCCTGCTTCAATAGTATTAACTTTTGCGTATATTTACGTCCGATTGCGGGCTAGACAGCAATTCGTTAACAAGTCGACTTCACCAAAAATATAGCCTGAGCCCTTATATAAAAGGTCTTTAGCCTTAAAGCTGTATTTCACGTGGGCGTAAAAAAGCACCCGAAGGTGCTTCTTTTTGCGCGCTTCAGCGCGAATCAGGCGCTAAATGAGTTCCCGCAGCCACAGCTTGATGTGGCGTTTGGATTCTTGATGACGAACTGTGCTCCTTCGAGGCCGTCGCTGTAGTCGATTTCTGCGCCCACCAGATACTGGTAGCTCATGGCGTCAATCAGCAACGTCACGTCGTTTTTGACCATTTTGGTGTCGTCTTCGTTGACTTCTTCGTCGAAGGTGAAACCGTACTGAAAGCCCGAGCAGCCACCGCCGGTGACAAACACGCGCAGTTTGAGGTTTGGGTTTTGCTCGTCGATGATCAGGTCTTTCACCTTGTTCGCCGCAGCGTCGGTGAAGTTGATCGGGGCGGGCAGTTCGGTCATTGCATTCATGGGTACTCCTGTTGAGCAATCGTAATCGTTGCTCACATCCTATTATCAGGGCGCGCGGTCGGGAATTCAACCGCGCTCATGATGTGGGATTGGCGTTTTATTTGCCTTCGTTGCCGATTCGCTTCAATTCAACCACGTCGGCGGTGCCTTGTTGCACATGAAGCAGGCGTCCGTCAATAACCGCGCCGACCTGCATTTCGAGGGTTCGGTAGCTGACGTCACCGGTGATGCGCGCATTCGGCAACAGTTCGAGATATTCGGTTGCGTTGACCGGGCCGTTGACCGTTCCGTCGATCACCACATGCGAGACGCGAATTTCGCCGTTAACGGTCGCTTTTTCGCTCACAACCAGCGTGGACGGGGCGTCCGAGGCCGAATGTATGAAGCCCTTCACCACACCGTCGACACGCAGCCCGCCTGTGAAAAGGATGTCGCCGCTAATGGTGGTCGACGAGCCGATCAGGCTATCAATCTGCTTTTGCGGGACGTGATTCTTTTTGCGACCGAACATTTGAAATATCTCCTGAAAAATCATGGCGCTTTCACACCCTTACAACTGAAGCGACTGCTGGGCGCGAGGCTCTTTGCTCCCCGCAGGAATGACACGCATTTGTAGCGTTTTTAACTGGGCATTGGCGGGCACTTTAAAGATGCCTTCAACGCGTTGATAGGTCTTGAAATCTAATGCCAGCGAGGCTACCAGATCAGGCTGCTCATCGGGCAAATTGATGTTGCTGCGCTTGCCGTCGGCGACGATGGTGGCGATCAGCGTGAGCTTGCCTTTAAACGGTGATTCAGCGCTGCCCTGCACGACAAGCGCGCGGAAACGATAGCTGTTCACGGTCTCGCGCTCGGCCTGCATGCGTTGCACGGCAAGGCCGTTTTTACTGCCAGCGGCGCTGCCGATGAGCTTTTCGAAGAATGCACTTTCCTCTTTGAGCTGTGTGTTTTCCTGCTGCAACGAAATGATCTGCTTCGACAAAACATCTTTCGCGCCGACCGCCATTTGCGCACTGTTGGTGAGCTCAATATTGCCTTGCTTGAGTCGCTCGTTGTCAGCGCGCAATGCAATGACTTCGGCGGTCAGGCGCTCCTGCTCGTCACGCACCTTGCCGATATTGAAGCCCGCAAAAATGCGGCCGGCGTCGAATCCGCCATAGAACAGACCCGCGAAAACCAGCACCGCGACACCGATGATGGTGCCTTTGACTTTCCACGACCAGTGCGTGCGAACCGAGAGCTTCGGCGCAGAAATGCCGAAGCGTCGGCGCAGGCCGGAGATGATGCGATCGGAGCGGAGCAGAGCCATTGAACCGTGTAGCCTGTCGATCGATTACGGCGACAGCGGCATCGTTAGCAAGCCCACTGTTTCCGGCAGGCCAAACATCAAATTCATGCACTGAACCGCCGCGCCAGCCGCGCCCTTGACCAGATTGTCCTGAACAACAAGTACGACGACGGTGTCGCCATTCTGCGGGCGATGCAGCGCGATCCGCAGCATATTGCTGCCGCGCGTTGAGCGGGTATCCGGCATGCTGCCGAACGGCATTACGTCGATGAAGGTCTCATTTTTGTAGGCATCGACGAACAGCGCCTGCAATTCGTCGTTGGTCATCGACAGGCCTTTGCCCGTGAGTTGCGCGTACAGCGTGGCATGCATGCCGCGAATCATCGGCACCAGATGCGGTGTGAAGATGAGACGCAATTTATCGGTCGTCATTTCCTGCAACCGCGCCTGGGTTTCCGGATGATGGCGATGACCTGAAACACCGTAGGCTTTGAAGTTGTCACCCGCTTCGGTGAACAGGTAATCCACCTCGGCTTTTTTTCCGGCTCCAGAAACACCTGAAGCGCAATCGGCAATGAGATGGTCCGTGTCGACAATGCCCGCCTTCAAGAGCGGGTAGTAGCCCAATTGCATCGTCGTCGGATAGCAACCCGGATTGCCAACAATTTGCGCTGACTTGATCGCGTCGCGATTTAATTCGACGAGACCGTAAGCCGCCTTGGCCGCCAGATCGGGGCAGGTGTGCGGCATCTTGTACCACTGCTCAAACACCGCCAAATCCTTGAAACGAAAGTCCGCGGCAAGGTCAATAATTTTCACACCCGCAGCCGTGAGCTTCGGCGCGTCGGCCATCGCAACACCGTGAGGCGTAGCGTAAAAAACGACATCACATTGCGACAAATCAGCCGTCGCCGTGTCGCTGAACACGAGGTCGCAGCGACCGCGCAGGCTGGGGAACATGGCGTCAAGGCGCGTGCCCGCTTCCTTGCGCGAGGTGATCATCGTCATCTTTGCGTTCGGGTGGAGCGTGAGCATGCGCAACAGCTCTACGCCGGTGTAACCAGTGCCGCCGACGATTCCGACTTTGACAATTTTTTCTGCGTTCAAAGCATTGTTCCTCAGTTAGTTCTTGTCTCAGGTTAGCAACAAGATGGGACACTTAAAAAGCACAAAGGCCGCGAGGGTTGCTCGCAGCCTTTGTCTCGAAACGCGAGTACTGAAACTGCGTTAGCGCCGTAGCGGACTCGCGATTACCGCTTCGAGAACTGCTTACGACGGCGCGCCTTGCGCAGACCGACTTTTTTCCGTTCAACTTCGCGCGCATCACGCGTCACGAGGCCCGCCTTCTTCAGGTCTGGTTTGTACGCAGCATCGTATTCGATCAGCGCGCGCGTGATGCCGTGACGAACCGCGCCAGCCTGGCCGGATTCACCGCCGCCAGCAACGCTGACCATGATGTCAAAACTCTCGAGATTGTTCGTAATCTGAAGCGGCTGACGCACAATCATGCGGCCGGTTTCACGAGCAAAAAACTGATCAACGGGCTTGCCGTTCACCACGATTGCGCCTTTGCCAGCTTTCATGAACACACGAGCTACCGCACTTTTGCGACGACCCGTACCGTAGTTAAAAATACCAATCATTTTGGATAGTTCCTGGGAAGCGGGTAGAGGTTATTTCGTGAGGACGAGTGTTTTTGGCTGCTGCGCGGCGTGCGGATGCGCGTCGCCGGTGTAGCACTTCAATTTTTTGAGCATGGCGTAGCCGAGCGGGCCCTTTGGCAGCATGCCTTTGACAGCGTGCTTGAGCACACGGTCAGGATATTTGTCTTGCAGTTTCTCGAAATTGGTTTCCGAGATGCCGCCAGGGTAGCCAGAGTGACGGAAGTACGTCTTCTGGAAGGCTTTTTTGCCAGTCACGCGGAGTTTTTCCACGTTGGTCACGATGACGAAATCGCCCGTGTCCATGTGCGGCGTGAAGATCGCCTTGTGTTTGCCGCGAAGGCGGGACGCGATTTGTGACGCGAGACGACCCAGAATCTGGTCGGTGCCGTCTACCAGGATCCAGTCCTGTGTAATGTCAGACGGCTTGGCTGAAAAAGTTTTCATTGCTTGATACGCTCTAGACTCGTTTTAGTGTTTTGCAAAGGGCGGTGAGGG
>JAYWAQ010000383.1:0-4911 GCA_043782305.1 Burkholderiales bacterium | reverse complement strand
GGCAAGCTCATCGCCACCTGCGATCAGCTTGGCGTTGCGCTGCTCACAAGCACGATGAGCATGACCAACGCCGCGATGCTGGGCGCGGGAAGCGTATTGATTTCATTTGCGGGTTCGCCCGAATTTCGACAGCCGATTCGGCGCGGGCTGAAAACGCCTGCGCCGATCAGTAACGCCACACGGCATATTGACGCGCAACACACGAACACAACCTATGTTCATGGCATAAACAAATGCACGCAGACGAGTCTGAATGTGAATGAAGTGTGTCGAAGTTGTGCGGAAACGTTCTTAAAATTCGCTCCCACTTGACGCGTTTGATTAGGTCGATACGGCTCCTATCTCCCTGATTTTTCAGCGTTTCTGAGCTTACGAATCTTTGACTTACTGTGAAAAATACTGCCATGAACAGACCCATTGCTAACGCGTTCGGCTACGGACCGGTATCCATCGCTCGCGCACCAAACACGGCAGCGAACGACCGCGTGCACAACGTAAGTCACGCGGCACATCCAACCCCGCGCGCGGCGACGTCGGATCGTGAACGCACGCTGGTGGTGGTCGACGCGGCATGCGACATGCCGAGCGAATGGCTCAGCGAAAACAACATCGTCGTGCTGCCAATCAAATTGTCGGTTGACGACTGGGAGCTTTACGACACACACAATGAATTCGACGCGATGGAGTTCTTCCGCAAGGATCTTTCGGCGCGTGGCAGCAGCGCCTCCACAACGCCGCTCGGCCCGGCCGAAACGCGCGACTTCATCCAGTCGTATCTGAATGAAAAAATTGACTACGTGTTGCAGGTCACCATCTCCGCAGGTCGCAGCCGCATTTACATGAATTCGCTGGAGGCGATGTCGCGCCTGACCGTCATTCACAACCGCGTGCGTCGCGCTATTGGCAACCGCTCTCCGTTCAAAACCTGGGTAGTGGATTCCGAAACCGGATTCACTGGTCAGGCCGTTTTGCTCGCAGAAACCGTGCGTCAACTCAATAGCGGTGAGTCCGCCGCGGACGTCGCCATATCCATCGAACAGTTGCGCAGCACCGTGCACACGCTGGTGGTGCCAAAGGACTTGTTTTATCTCTACAAGCGCGCTCGCGAAAAAGGAGATCGCTCGCTGACCTGGCTGTCCTACAACGTGGCGCAGGCGCTGGACATAAAGCCCATCGTGCACGCGCACGCAGGCGTCACCGAGCCCATTCTGAAAGTGCGTGGCCACGCTGAAGCGCTTGACCGTGCCATCGCCATCGCCGCCGACCATGTCAGCCGTGGCCTGACCATTCGCACCGTGTGCGCAAGCTACGCGGGCAATCTGGAAGACATCCGCACGCTCGCCTCGTTCCGCGACCTGCGTGACATCTGTAAGCGGCATAACGTCGAACTCGTCTTGTCCACAATGAGCGTAACGGGCGGCATTAACGTCGGCGTGGATGCGTTCTCGATTGCGTTTGCTTGTGACGAATTAAGCGTTAAGTAAGAGACGACCCATCGCTTTCAGCGGCACGGGAATAAACTACGGACTACTGCGTCGCTTCGTTTCTGTTGCAGCGTATGCCAACCGATTTTGAGGATATTCCCGATGAAACGTAATCTGCTCCCCGCCCTGCTCGCTGCAGCCGGACTATTGTTCGCCACGACCGTCTCCGCACAAAGCTTTTTCCGCATCAACACGGGGGGTGTTGCCGGCACCTACTACCCTATTGGCGGGCTGATCGCCAACGCCATTTCACAACCCGCAGTGCCCGGTCTCGTCGCCTCGGCGGTCGCGTCGAACGGCTCGGTTGCCAACATCAACGCGATACAGGGCGGCGGCGCGGAATCGGGCTTCTCGCAGGCCGACGTTGCGTATTGGGCCTTCACCGGCACCGGTACGTTCGAAGGAAAGCCAAAAGTCAGCGATCTGCGCCTGATTGCGAACCTCTACCCCGAGAGTTTTCACCTCGTGGCGCGCAAAGGCGCGAACATCAAAACGATTGCTGATCTCAAAGGCAAGCGTGTCTCGCTCGACGAGCCGGGTTCGGGCACCTTGGTCAATGCACGCGCGATTCTAGCGGCGTATGGCGTGACCGAGAAAGACATCAAGCCCGAATTCCTGAAACCCAACGCTGCTGGCGAGAAGCTGAAAGACAACTCGCTCGACGCATTCTTCTTCGTCGGTGGCTATCCGGCGGGCGCGATTGCCGAGCTGGCGGCCACCGGTGGCATCGACATCATCGCGATCACCGGGCCCGAAGCCGAAAAGCTCTCCAAACAGTTTGGCTTTTACGCAATGGACACCATCCCGGCTGACACCTACAAAGGTGTCGGTGCCGTGAAGACGTTAGCCGTCGGCGCACAGTGGGTAACCAGCGCAAAACAGGACACCGCCCTTGTCTACAACATCACCAAGGCGCTGTGGAGCGACAGCGCCCGCAAAGCGCTCGACGCAGGCCACGCCAAAGGCAAAGCGATTGTGCGGGCCGGCGCAATCGCAGGGGCGGGCATTCCCCTGCATCCGGGATCTGAGAAGTTCTATCGTGAAGTTGGTTTGTTGAAATAAGCTTCGACAACACGCGCACCTCTCCTAAAAAAAGGCCGGACAACCCGGCCTTTTTTCATGCACCGGAAAGCCACCATGACCACACTCACCATCGACGACAAAGCCGTTGCCGAACTGGAAACGAAGTACGACAGCGAAATGCGTTTTCGCCCGATGGCGAACGTTGCGCTGACGACGGTCACGTTTCTGTTGATCACGCTCTCCGCCTTTCACTACTACACGGCGGGCTTCGGATTACTGCGGGAGGCGACGCATCGCGGCGTACATCTCTCGTTTGTGCTCGGCCTCATTTTTCTGGTCTTCGCGTTCAACAAGAAAGAAGGCGTTCAGCGCACACCGTGCTGGCATCATCCACTGGGCTTGCCGCTCTATGACTGGCTCTTTGCGCTCGCAGCGATTGTCTCGGCACTCTACATTCCGTACGTTTTCGACGACCTGGCCTTCCGCATCGGCAATCCGGACCCGATGGACGTGGTCATAGGCACGATCCTCATTGTGCTACTGCTCGAAGCGACGCGCCGCTCGATGGGCTGGCCGCTTCCGATAATCGCCATTTCGTTCATGGCCTACGCCATGTTTGGGCAATCGTTTCCGGGCTTGCTCAAGCACGCGGGCGCGACGTGGTCGCAGGTGGTGAACCATCAGTACCTGACGAGTCAAGGCGTCTACGGAATCGCGGTCGGCGTGGTCGCGACCTACGTGTTTCACTTTGTGCTGTTCGGTGTGCTGGCGACGCGCATTGGCTTGGGCCAACTGTTTCTCGACGTTGCCTCATCAGTCGCTGGCAAATATGCGGGCGGTCCGGCGAAGGTCAGCGTGTTCGGCTCGGCGATGTTCGGCATGCTCTCCGGCTCATCGGTGGCGAATGCCGTGACGGTCGGATCGCTCACGATTCCGGCGATGATTCGCGTGGGCTATCCGCGTCACTTTGCGGGGGCGGTGGAAGCTGCCGCGTCGACTGGCGGACAGATCACGCCACCGATCATGGGTGCTGCGGCGTTCCTGATGATTGAATTTTTAGGCTTGCCGTATTCGACGATTGTCATCGCCGCCATCGTGCCTGCTTTCATGCATTTTTTCGGCGTTTTCTGGCAAGTGCATTTCGAGGCGAAGCGCACCGGACTTCGCGGATTGACCGCCGACGAATTGCCAAGCGTGAAAGAAAGTTTCCGCAAGCGCTGGCCAACCCTGATTCCGCTCGTGTTGCTCGTGGGCACATTGATGAGCGGCTTCACGCCCTACGTCTCCGCATTTGCAGGAATCACAAGCTGCATCATCGTTGGAATGACGACGAGCGAAAAGAGCAATAGCGCGAAAGGCCTCACGCTGATGCTCGCCCTGCACGCCGTATTGGCGCTGGTCATTTCGGGTGAACTGGAAAATTACGGCGTAGTGCTCTTCGGCGTCACTGCGGTGGCGTTCGTCGTAGCGATCAAAGTGCTCGACTTGCCCGCGCGGTTCACGCGCGCCGAGTTGATCGACGCGTTCGCCACCGGGGCCAAGTACGCACTTGCCGTGGGCGCAGCGGCAGGGACTGTGGGTCTCGTTATTGGCGTGGTGACGATGACCGGCGTTGGTTTCAAAGTGAGCTACATCGTGAACGCCGCCGCCGGATCGATGGCTGATTTTTTATTCACGGTACTGCCCGCGTGGCTGATTGGCAAGCAGGCGCTGATGCTTTTTTGTGCCCTGTTCATGACGGGTTTCGTGTGCATCCTCATGGGCTGCGGCATCCCGACCACGGCCAACTACATCATCATGGTCACGGTCGCCGCGCCCGCGCTCGTGCAAATGGGCGTCGAGCCCATCGTTGCGCACTTCTTCGTGTTTTATTACGGCGTGCTGGCGGACATCACGCCACCTGTCGCGCTGGCGGCCTACGCGGCAGCAGGCATGGCCAACTCCGATCCGTTCAAGACCGGCAACACCGCGTTCCGGCTCGGGCTTGGCAAAGCGCTGGTGCCGTTCGTATTCGTCTTCTCGCCCGCATTGCTCCTGGTCACCAAAGGCTTCACGTGGGGCGCGTTTTCGGTCGTTTTTACCGCCTGTATTTGCAGTATTTTGCTGTTGGCGGCGGCACTTTCCCGCTATTTGCTGGTCGAAATGAAGGCTTGGGAACGGGCCCTGGCTTTCTCCGGCGCTTTGATCATGATTGCGCCAGGGTTGCACATGCTGGCACTGGGGCTCGTGGTGATTTCGCCCATGTTGATTTCGCAGGTGGTTCGGTCACGGGCGAAATAAGAGCGTGTCCACGACGCCGAGCCAGAATCGTTATCGCCGCATTCAGCGCTACCGACAATACTTGCCGCAGTTGTCCTACAGTCATCGAGCGGATGAAACTCCAAAATTTGGTTATGCACAATCA
>JAYWAQ010000382.1:0-13477 GCA_043782305.1 Burkholderiales bacterium | reverse complement strand
ACTTTCCTTGATCCAATGCCCTCTGTTCCCGTACCCTTCGATCCAGCGGTGAGCGGGGTGTTGCTTGGCGACGTCGACGATTGGACGAGCGGCGTGACGTTAGACATCGCCGTGCACCGGATTGATCCGGAGGGGTCAAACCCAGACGTCCAGGCGAATGCGGCTGGATTCCGCGCAGGCGTGGTGCAGATTACCGTCAAGGAGTACGACATCGTGATGTCGCTACGCGACAGGGCGCTAGGCTTCGCTGAGTAGTCGGCCGCGCGACCCAACCCCGCCCCGCCGGGCAATGACCCTCGGCGGACGGTCTGACGAGACCCAATCACTGCTCGTTCGAGCCGATGCGGTGAATACCTCACGCTGTTCTTCCCTCGCAGAAATCACGAGCGACCGAAGGAGCAGCAATGGTTCGCAGATTCGCAAGTTCTCTCCCCTGAGAAACGTTGGAACACTACTGACTTGCGATATTTTCCAATGCAGTGCGTGCACTAGTTCAAGTCAGTGAAACAGAATTTACGCAGACACTTTCAACATGCGAGCCAGGTCGCCGACATCGGCGAGCGTATCGAGCGAGTCGATCTGCGCAATTACGCGCTTCGCAGCCGTTCCTCCAAGCACCGGTGTTGCGGCGGTCATGAACTTACGTTCCAGCGATGCGCGCGACAGCGGTCGCTGCGAGTCGCCCTCAGGAACTTCTACGGTTTCACTCAGCATCGTTCCGTCGACAAATGTGACTTCAACGGTCGCGCCGCGGCCTTTAGGTATCTTCGCCATCAGAGCCGTATGCGGCATCACAGTCGTCTTTTCCACGAGACCCATCACGTCGCTCTGGCGCCAGCGATCCTTCTCGAATTGTTCTAGTGTTACGTCGCCGTCCAGCAGCGCCATTGCAAGGCAAATGGGGAGGCTGTGATCAGCGGTGCCGCGGGTCTGCGGGCGAAATTTCGCCGCATCGGCAACGCGCTCAATGATGCCTGGATAAGTTTTCACATTAATGTTGCGGATTTGTCCGATGCGGTCGCGGAGCCGTGACGACAGGGAGCTACCCGCTTCAGCAGCAGCGGCAAGCTCGATCTGGATCGGGAACCTTTTGAACGCTACCTTGGGTAATCGGTATCGCGCGGGGTCAAGATCAACCGAAACGGTCGCCTTCGCCGAGCCAGCGCGGCTTGCAAACCATTCCAACGTTCCAGTCGGACCCGTGAAGCCCTTGGCCGCAAGCCGTGTCACAAAAATCGCATCGACCGCTGAAGCGGCGAATCCCATGGCTTTCATCATGCTGATCGCCCCGCTGTTGACGACAAACGATGTGTAGCCGCGCGCTGCGGAGAGGCCAACCGCATTAGTCAGAGCCTGTTGCTTCAGATCCCACAAACGGCCCGCAATGAGTGGCGCTGCATAAGCCATGGAGCAGAGCGGGTGGAACCCTCTTTCAATAAAAGATACTGCGTCAGTGATGCGCGTGCTGGCCTCGTAGCCAGCGACAAGTGCCGTGATGAAGTCGCGCCCACTTCGCTTGCCTTCCTCGCAGATTGCGAGCGCGGTGGGCAGGAGCTCGCTGGGGTGCAGAGGCTCGGTGCCCAGGTAAGTGTCGTTGAGATCGAGCGTGCGTACAAGAATGCCGTTAACGAATACCGCGCCCTCAACAGTCGCGCTGCGGGCGGCGCCAATGACCGTCGCAGCCTGGCCAGCTCCGAAGGTGCCGCGCACGGTGCCTTCGGCGATGGTGGCGGCTTCTGACCCCACGGCGCCCAAAGCACAGGCAAACGTGTCAATGACGATGCGCTTGACGGTCGAAACAACCTCGGGTGGAAGGGTCTCATAGCGAAGGGAGAGCGCGAAGTCTGCGAGCTTCTGTTCAAGGCTCGCTGCCGGATTTAAAGTTGCGATCTGCGACCACGTAGGAGACGTGCCAAGTAAGGCAGCGGCGGACAACGCTTTACCAGTATGACTCAAGAAGTGCCGACGTTGCATCGATTACACCAATCCCTCTTCTCAACCTCGCCCCAAGCACCGTGGTCAATTTTGTTCGGCGTCAACCGTCCAGCACGAGCGCAGCAAAAATGGAGGTGTTACGGTTGCTCATCAACAGCACGTTAGCATAAGAGACGCTCATCGCAAGCGCAGAAGTCTCACGCGGTTTCCAACTTGCTGCACCTTGTTGCGTATCAGTAATCAACACATGCCAAACGGAGCCGTACCCTGAACCTGCGAACCGTTCTCTCTCCAGTAGGTTTTCCGATCCTCATGATGCCTGTGCTCACCCGCCGAGTAATTAAGCTGCTGGGCCGACAATACATCGCACGACTTGTTGAACAGGCGTTCGCCTTATCCACTTTAGATCTCGTCATTCAAGCGCGGCTGAAATTCAAACGGGGGCGTGCTGGTCACATCGACGAGCGGCAGGTCAACAAGAAACTGTGTTGCCTGCGACAGCACGCTGGCGGGAATCTGAAGTCCTATGCGCTGCGCTCGTGCCCGATGAAGCACAAGGCGTTTCCGACGCACCGTGCGCACTGGGAAGTCGGCCACAGATACGCCCTGCAGCACGGCAGCCACAGCCATCGCGAGCGGATGGATGGCGTCATGCAATGCCGCGCCTTGCATCACTACGCCGCCATCTTGCCACCCATACGGTGACAGCAGCGGCAACCGAAGACGCTCTGCCACAGCGGAAATTGCACCAAGCCGTGCCAACACAGCCGGAACCTCGAGCGCTATTAATGCGTGGGTCTGCGACTGCTGCATCGAGTGAAGTAATTCCCCGAGTATTGCGTCAGCCCCCGGCAGTTTCACGCTGACGACCTCGAGCCCTTGCGCTGCGGCCGCCCTCTGCAGACTGGATTCCAGCGGATTCAAGCCGTCAGCCCCCTTGGGGGCGTCAGTGTCTGTCAGGCAAACCACCGTGCGAAGGTCGGAGATCAGCTGCCGAAGAAGGCGCAGGTGGCGCGTGGCCTGCGTCGGATCAAAGGTGGTGACCCCGCTGACATTGGGTGCAGTGAGACCGATGTCTGATGGATCCAGCACAATCGCGTGCAGGAGCGGTACGCGCGAGGTGGCACGATGGGCAGACAGCGCCGCCACACCGCCGATCGCTACAAGCACATCTGGCCGGCGATGGAGCAGTTGCCCGATCAGCTCCGGCAACCGATCCCACTGGCCTTCGACGCCCGCGGCGTCGACGATGCAGTTGTCGCCGTCGATCAGCCTGCGTCGCCGCAGTTGATCGCGCAGCGCCGCCAGAGCAGGATTCGCCGACGATCCATGGTGAATGACGGCGATCCGAGACACAGCGCGCCTGATCATTCGCGCTTGATCCCCGCAGCGTGAATCACACCGGCCCATTTCTGCCCCTCGGACCGCATGCGTGTAGCACTGAGCTCGGGCGTGCTCATCACGGATTCGAAACCGAGGCCAGGGAGCCGGGCCTTCACGGCCGGGTTGTCCATTGCCTGCGACAACGCTCGGAACAGGGCGGCGACGACGTCTTTGGGCGTGGAAGCGGGCACTACGAGACCGAACCAGCCTTCACCGTCGACGGTACGGTATCCTGCTTCCGCCATCGTCGGTGTGGAGGCCAGTTCGCTGGAGCGCGATACCCCCGTTACGGCCAACGCGCGCAGCTTGCCGGCCGCAATATGGACCAGTGCGGGCGGAGTGCTGCTGAAGACGATCGGCACTTGGGCGCCGAGCGCGGCGGCTACCGCCTGGCCGGCACTCGCGTAAGGAATGTGCACAAGGTCGAGCCCAAGGCCAAGGCGCAGTTGCTCGGCGACGAGATGCGGTGGAGTGCCGACGCCCGGTGAGGCATAGCTGTGGCGGCCCGGCTGTGCCTTTACCAGAGCGACGAGTTCCTGTAGCGAAGCAGCTGGCACTGTGGGGTGCACGCTTACAACCACGGCCGCGCGGACCGCTACGGTCACAGGTACAAAGTCAGCGTAAGGGTCGTAACCGGCGTTTGCGTAGAGCAAGGGGTTGGTGACGATATTGGGGGCAACCAGCGTGACGGTATTGCCATCCGGTGCTGCCCTCGCGCCTTGCGCCATTCCGATGTTGCCGCTGGCACCCGGAACGTTCTCGACAAATACAGGCTGTGCCAGGCGTTCGCCGAGCGCCGGGGCAACCAACCGGGCCAGGATATCGGTTGGCCCGCCTGGCGCATAGGGCACGAGCAGGCGTACCGTCTTGCTCGGCCACGCCTGCGCAAAACTGCGCGCGGGATTAAACAGTGCAGCGGCAGCGAGACTCAGGTAAAGGCGTCGATGTAGATTCATAGGGTTGCTCCAGATCGTTGGGCGAACTTGTAGCTTAAGCGCGTCCCGTCATTTAAGCCATACACTAATCTTCTCGTAACTCATATCATTTCTGATATGGATCCAATCGACTGGCTTAGCCTCCGTTCCTTCGTAGTCGTTGCCGAAGAGGGGCACATCACGCGCGCTGCGGAGCGACTCGACACGCAGCAACCGCCCTTAAGCCTGCGAATTCGTGCTCTGGAGAAACGACTGGGCGTGCAACTGTTGCGACGTCAGCCGCGTGGTGTGAAGCTCACCTCCGCTGGAGAAGTTCTGTTGGCTCATGCGCGCACGCTTCTTGAGCTTCATGCCCGCACGCTGGAAGCGGTAGAGCGGGCCAGTCGCGGTGAGCTGGGACGACTGTGCGTCGGCACGATTCCCACAGGCTCGATGCACCCACTGATGCCCTCAAGTGTGCGCCTGTTCCGGGAGCGCTACCCCAATGCGGCGGTGAACCTGGAGGAGTGCCTGCGCGACGAACTGCTACAGCGTCTGCGCGACGAGCAGATCGACGTTGCCTTCATGAGGTCGATCCCTAAGGACGCGACGGGTCTCGCGGTGGAGACCCTGTTGACCGAGCCGATGATGATCGCCATGCCTCAGGGCCATGCATTGACCAAGCGGGGTGCAAAGACCCCGGTCGCGATGTGCGATCTGCGCGATGAGCCGTTCATCGTGTTTGCCCGTCAGCAGGGGCCGGCCTTTTACGACAGCACGCTAGCAGCTTGTCAGCGGGCGGGTTTCAGTCCGCACATCGCGCAGGAGGCGCCCCGTGTAACGACCGCGCTGGGGCTCGTCGCTGCCGGCTTGGGTGTTTCTGTCATGCCGGCCTCAATGCAGCGCCTTGCGCTGGACGGTGTTGTTTTCCGATCGATTGAAGCTCGGGCCGGACTCAAAGCTTTACTGGTGCTAGGCTGGCGCAAGAATGACGGATCGCGCACAGTGGCCAATTACCTCGAAGTCGTGCGCGAGCTTTTATCGAGGCGTACTCATTAGGCGGTTGTATGGCCAAGGCATCACGGTGTTCGCCTCGAAGCGAAAGCAACTGGCGGCGTTGGGCGTCAGTAACGAGACGAGCTTTCCGATTATTTATCCAGCACGATGAAGTATCAAGCCTCATAAGCCACGCGAGGGTCACCGAAGTATGAGCGCATACGATCGGGTTTCTCTCAACCATCTGCAGGGGCGAGGTCGTAGCTGGGGCTCCACGCCGGAACCGCCGAAAATTCCGTCTCAGCGGCCGACGAGCAGCTTTAGCGCTTCTTCAACGCGTTTTAGGTGGTTTGTGCTTAGCGTTGCAAGCGGCTGCGCACCCATGAATCGCTTGTTGGATATGGCGCGAATTTGATCAATGAGCAAGTCAGTTTCTTGAGGCAGCCCCGGCTGATTGACCAAGGCGATGCGAAGCGGAAAGTAGTCTTGATCACGCCTCACTTGAGTGGTACCCACGACCACGATGGTGGTTTGGTGACCAGCATTGTTCAACAGGTCGGTCTGTATCACCAGGGCCGGTCGATTGCGTTTTCCAGGTTCTTCCTTGTGGGATTGCGGATCGAGGTCAACCTCCCAGATTTGTCCGCGCAAGACTTTAATCGAGGCCATCTGCTAGCGAACCCTCAACCGATTCATTGATGGCGAGGTGTTCGGCGGAGAGTTCTTTGGAAAGCGCTGCAATGCGTTGCGCCATCACATGCTCGTTTTTTTCGCGAACTGCTTGCCGTATGTAGTCCGAACTTTTCAGTCCAACGATGTTGGCCAGCGCGCGCGTTTGTTCTGCGAAGTCGTCGCCAGCTCGAAATGAAAGTGTGGTGGCATGCATGGTCATTACCTCATGAACGTAATATGCATTAAAAATCTTATGGCAATATTGTAATACATATTTGCACTTCTTTATTGGTGTCGCTCGGTAACGGCATGTCGTAAAACAACTGTTTTACGACAGAGATGTTGCATCCAGCAAATGTGATCGCGCAGCCACTCTACCAATGTTCGGAAAACTATGTCGCCGTACGATACCCTACGGAAACCTATTCTTGATGGTTATTCGCCTATGTTGATTGGCTACATGCGCGTGTCGTCGGACTCGGATCGGCAGAACACGGACTTGCAGCGCGACGCCCTGCTCGCCGCCGGCATCGATGCACGGCACCTGTTTGAGGATCCCATATGGCCGACGCCCGCCAGCGGCGCGCTTGAGACGTCGGGAAGGATGGCCGCAAGAAAGCGCACGACCGATTGCGAGGATTCCGGCGAACAGTCGCCCCACATCAGCAGAATCGGCATCTGCAGCGAAGTAAACGCCGTCGACGGCGCGCCTGGCGCGAATGTCTGATCGCGCCAGCGGCCGACGTTACGGACGGCCCGCGCCACCATCTCCTGACGCTTCCCCGGCATTTGGCGCCAGCTGCCTTCTGTCATCCAAAAATCCACGAAGCGCTCCGCGGCCGCGCCGTTGTTGCCTTGGTCAACCAACGCCGCGGCATCAGAGGATGCTTGCCAGATTCCCGCAGCAGGCGAGGTCAATGGATTGTCACCAGCGACTAGGTAAAACAGCGTCGGCTCGTACAGTACGACGGACAGTACGCGCTCAGGATAGCGCGTGGCCAGCTGCAACGCGACGGCGGCTCCGTAGGAGTGTCCGACCAGATGGAACTGCTCGCCAGCCGCTTGCAAGACGGGTGACAGGAAGGCGACTTCCGCATCCAGCGTCGCGTCAGTCGAGGGTGGGCAATCAGGACTTTTGCCGGCCCCACAGCCATCCACTGCGAAAACGTGGAACCGGTCGGACAGCAGGTCCGACAGCTGACGCCACTGCGCAGAAGTGCTTGCGTTCGAGTGCAGGCAAACGACGACCTCGCCTTGCCCTTGTTCCTGAAAAAATGGCGGCGGCAGGGCCGCGTTTGCGTGCTGTGCGTCGCACGTCATGCGGTCGCCCATGCCCGGTTCTCCATGACCGCCAGGATCTGTTGCGCCGCGCGCTGCGCACCGTCGGTCTCCACCGGCTTGTAGGCAACCGGCGCATGCATCGCCTGCAGCGCCCGGTCCGCGAGCTCGCGTGCAGTGAGCTCCTGCAAGCGCACCGAACAGTCGGCGCAGTAATTGTGCAGGCGGTGCCGCACATGGATGCACTGCTCGAAGTGACGTTCGAGCGGAAAACTCAGGAACGGCCGCCGCGTAGCTACCAGCTCCATGCAGGTGCTCAGTCCGCCCTGCACCAGCGCAAGGTCGGCACACGCAAGATGCTCGAACAGGTTGTGCACGTATGGCAAAACGACGAGACCGTCTTGCTCGGCGATACTCTCGCGCGCCACCCGCGGGCCAGCGACCAGCACCATGCGCAATTCAGGGGCCTGCCGCTTCATGTGCGGAAAAGCCTGCGCGATATGCGCGAGCAGCGGCGCCCCGACGGCCGTGCCGCCGATGGCGGCGACCACCAGCTTCTCGCCTTCGGCATAGCCGTGCCGGCGGCGCAGGGCCTGCGTGTCTGCCAGTGCGGCCGGGTCGAACGGCAGGGCATAACCGGTGAAGGCGAAATTCTTGCGGGCCCAGTCTCGAATCCCCGGCAAACCCGGGCCGAAAGGCAGCTCTGGAGTGTCCTCAACGTTGCCAACGAAAATTGCCCGGTCGCGAATCCACGGGTAACGCGCGACGTGCTCGATGTCGTCGGCGTTGCGGTCCGCGCACAGGAAGGCCTCGCGCTCGTTGCCCTCCTCCATCGGCAGGCAGCCAATGAAGTCGGTGAGGAACACGAAGGGCTGGCGCTTGAGCTCGGGATTCTCGTGGTAGTGGTAATCGACGTCCCAGGCTTCGTCGCCGATCACGATGTCGTAATGCTCGGCGCGCAACACATCGGCAAACACCAGGAAGTTGAGCGACATGATCTCGTCCATCGTGCGCAACGCGAAGAACGCCTGCAGGTCGTGTTCACCGGCCTGCTGCTCGAAGTGGCGACTCTCGTTGGCGAGCAACCGGCAGGCGGGATGCACATGCTCGCCTTCGCGCTCCAGGTAGGTTGACGCGGGCTGCACCGTGAACCAGTCGATGGCTAGGTCCGGCTCCAGCTTGCGCATGGCCCGGGCGATCGCTAGGTCGCGCTGCACGTGGCCCAGACCGATGGCGCTTGAGACAAAGAGCGCCTTGCGCTTGCGGGCCATGGCGCGCACCCAGGTGGCGCGAGACGGCGGCGCACCCACGAACTCGCGCACCGCCTGCGCAAAGGCCACCGGGTCGCGCGCGGCCATCAGGTGCCCGCCCCCGACGACGGTGAGCAGCCGCGCCTGCGGCATGCACTCAAGCATCGTCTCCGCCTGTGCGAATGGAACGTTGCGGTCGCCGTCCCCGTAAATCACAAGGGCCGGGCAATGCACCTTCCGCGCCGCCTCGCGCATGTCGGTGCCCAGCCAGCCCGTGCGCCCCATCGCGACGGTCGCGCCATCGGTGGCGGCACCATGGCGCACGACCCCGTCTTCATAAGGCTTCGTTGAATGCGGCTCGCTGAAGACGTTTGCGAAGAAACCGTCGAGGAACCCCGGCCAGTCGCTGCGCATCCGGGCGAGTGCGACCTCTGACTGCTGCACCTTCGCCGGGTCGTCGAACTTCATGCTTACCCACCCGCCGGCCGTGACCAGGTGGGAAACGCGTTGCGGCTGTTCAGCGGCCAGGCGGATCGCCGTCATCGCGGTCGCCGAGATTCCCACGACGGCCACGCGCTCGACCTCGAGGCGGTCGAGCACCGCGACGAAATCGGCGTAGTAGTGGTCGAATGTGTAGTCGGCCGCAGCGCTGGGGCGGTCGGAGCGGCCGTTGCCACGCAGGTCCATGACGACCACCCTGAAGTGCTGCGACAGCCACGGGACCACTCCGCGCAGCAGGTGAGTGTTGGCGATTTGGTAGATCGGCGCGAACGCCAGCCACGGGCCTTGCGTGCCGTACTGCGCGTACCACGAGCGCACACCCGATTGCTCGACGAACCCCTCGCGCGCGGGCTGCGCCGTCTCAAAGGGGTACGGGTCGGGCAGCGTGCCAGGCTCCGGCAATTCGCCAGCGGTGAGAACGAGGCGTTGGGGCAAGGGGGTTTTCGTAGTCATTTGCGATTCCTCCGGGGGGTCTGAGTGCGGCGCCGGGTACCGGCCTCCGCGCGTTGCAGCAATGTCGCCATGGCAGCCAGCGCCTCGCGTTGGTGGCCCTCGTTCTCGTCGATGCCCAGCGCCATGCTGGCTTCCATGCCCGTCCAGAACCAGGTGATGCCGGCCGAGATGGCGCGCGCGGAGATCGGCAGTTCAAGGCCCGTGTCGGAGAGGAAGCGGTCCACCGCCTCCTCGATCAGCCTTTGCCAGGCCAGCAGCCGCGGGGTGAATTCCTTTCGCAGCGCGTCGTCGTGGAAGCTCGCGCCCATCAACTCCATCAGCAGCTTGACGAATCCAGAGGCGAGGTCCTCATCGTAGAACGCGCAAGCTTGTTGCCACTGTTCGGACGCCGAGTCAGCGGTGTCGTACATGCGCGCCTGGCGCTCTAGCAAGCGCGCGTTGGCCTCGTCGAGAACCGCCATCACCAGTTGTTGCTTGCCCTGGAAGTGGTAACCGATGAGCGCGTGGTTCACGCCAGCATCAGCCGCGATCCCGCGCACGCTCAGGTTGGCGTATCCCTCGTCGATAAGCCGGCGGCGCGCCGCCTGCAGGATCAGGCCGCGCGTGGCCGCGCCGTCGGTACGCACCCCACTTGCAACGGGGTTCGCCAAAACCGCACGCCGATGCGCAGGCTTTCTAGTTTGAACAATCGGTTTATCCATTTGTTCAATGTAACACCCGAACGCTCAGGTGTCAAAAACTCATGTGTGAGCGTGTGTGTGCGTCTCTGGATCGCATGTGCGCGTAGCCTTTGCGATGGCTGACGCCGAACGAAAATTGACCACAATGAAGGCGTCAATGAGTCGACGCGGAAATGGCTACGACAACGCGCCGATGGAGAGCTTCTGGGCGAGCCCGAAACAGGAACAGGTGCATCGTCAACACTACCAAACCAGAGCCGAATCACGCGCTGACGTCTTCGACTATATCGAGACCGTCTACAACACGATCCGACGCCACAGTGCGATGGGTAATCTTTCTACTATGTGTTGACGCCGATGCAGAATTGACCACAGGGGGTGCGGCGTAAAACTTGGACTACCTGGTGGTAGTCCATGTACTCATACGAAGATCGGATTCGAGCTGTCAAGCTCTACATCAAGCTCGACTGATTTCATCGAGAAGCTGCCTGCCTGGCCTAACAGCCGCATCGATGAACTGCTGCCATTTGCCGACTATCGGTTCTCGGCTACACGCTAAGCGACGATTCGCGATTCGTTTAGGTGGCGCGGTTGCACGCTTACGCTTCAACCACCACTCACATCGATTAACCTTGCAACCCGGACCTCCTCAATTCAATTTCTGGCTTTAGGGGGTAGGTCAGATGTGCACTCCAGATGGATCGGTTGACTTAACTTTGAAGGACACCCATGCGCTATCTCCGGTTTTTGATTGTTTCGACGGCTTTTTTTGTCAGCTTCTTTTCAGTTGGCACTAGCTCAGTCTCCGAGTGAGGCTCGCAAAGCTGCGCAACAAAAGTTCAAGGAAATTGAAGGAAAAACCGGTGGTGCCAGCAAATCCAACGAATACCCACTTCCATCCGGGGACCCGTGCAGCGTGTTCCCGCTGTCTGATGTCAAAAAACTTCTACCCAAGGTTACGAAGGCTGTCCGGGAAACGAGTCTTGAGAAGTATGGAATTGTGCAATGCGTATGGAGCGGCAAAGATGACGTGGTAGTGGGTGGGATGACATCGTCTTTGGAGCCGGACAGTGCCTTGAGTGAAGCTCGCAGCGCGGTTAATGGCTTTGTGGATCCAACAAAGCCCGGCGCAGCCAAAAATGTGCGCATTGAAGTCTTTCCAAGCGTCGGGGTGGACAATGCTGCATTCGTCGAATTCGCTGATCCTAAAAGATACATTCTCGGACATGGGGCGGCGTTATTTCTGGCAAATGGAAAGATCAACATGATGCTCACGACCAATGACATCCAGGGCCGTGATCGGGCAACTCTGCTGAAAACCCTGGAAGAGCTTGCCAAAGTTGGTGCCAAGAGCCTCAAGTGACAAACTGGGGGTGCTCCAGCGAGCCGAGCGCCTTAAGGCACGTCTGTTTACTTGACTGCGTTGCGAGTGTGGCGGTGATGGTGGCCGTTACGTTTGTGAGCGTGGCGAACTGCCGGGGCGTTATCGTTTACAACAGGATGGGCTTTGGCATAGGCCGCGTCACGCGTCCCCCACCGTGGGTCCCGCCTAACCCCAAACGTACCTGACGGATCTCATGCGCCGCCAATGCAGCACGGCTATTCAGATCGGCAAGTTGCTGCCGCATCGCTGGCAGCCGCTGCGGGCCTCTAGCGAGAGTGGAACAAACCGGGGGCTGAAGCTTTGACCATCCCTATTTTGTGCTTTATCGCCGAATAGATTTGCGGTGAGGAACACGTTTTGCCGATGGTTTCCAGCCATGAACGCCGATCACCATGTCGAACTTAAAGCAGCCTGACAGCCTCCAGCCCCCCGTTTGTTCCACTCTCCAAGATCACCGATGACGTGAGTCTGTGGCTTTCTGCGCGTTCTGCGAATGCCCTGTACGCCCAAGATATCAAGACGCTGGCACAGCTAACTGTGCGGATAGCCCGGCGGCGGCGCTGGTGGACTGCGGTTCCAGGCCTCGGCTCTCTCGGAGTACGTCAAATCGAGGCCTTCTTTGCGGCCTATCCGCAACTGACCGAACGGGCGCGGGAACTGATGGTCGGTGAAACCGTACGAAAGTTTGTTCCTTGGGAGCGCCTAAAAGTACCTGAAGAACTCAGCTGTATGCGAGGCACTTTCCGTGGACCGACATCCAGTTGCACACTGAGTGCCGACAGTGACTACGAGCCATCTAGGCATGGCTGGCACTGCACGAGTCCAGTGCGACAAAACGGGCCTATCGCAAGGAGGTCGAACGCCTGATTCTGTGGGCGGTTGTGGAGCGTGGACGAGCACTGTCGTCGCTCACGACCGAAGATGCAACGGCTTACCGCGGGTTCCTGCGCAACCCCGCACCGCGCAGTCGATGGGTGGGGTCACCACAAACAAGATTCTCTCCAGAGTGGCGGCCATTCTCCGCGGGTTTATCTCCCCGTTCGACGGCCTATGCATTGAGCATCATTGGTGCAATGTTTCGATGGCTGATCGAGCAGCGCTATGTGCTGGCCAACCCGTTTGGCGGCATCAAGGTGCGCGGTAGCGCTCGCAGCACCCCCATGGACGACGGGCGCGTGTTCTCCGAGGGTGAATGGGCCGTTATCCGAGCCGTTGCCAACGCTCTGGAATGGTCCCACGGCTGGAAGCTTGCGGCAGCGCAGCGGCTGCGCTTCGTTCTGGACTTTGCTTATGCCACGGGCTTGAGATCCAGTGAGTTCGTGGGGGCCACCCTGGGCCAGATTGAAACGGATGCCCAGGGAGACCATTGGCTCAAGCTGGTCGGCAAGGGCAGTAAGGCAGGCAAAGTGGCCTTACCTCCGCTGGCCCGGGTGGCGCTTGATCACTACCTGATGCAGCGCGGAGTGCCAACCACACCAGCCATGTGGAAGCCGTCCACCCCGCTCATTGCTGACCTACAGGCAGGCAGCGGTCAGAACCGCATAACGTCGACCCGGCTGTGGAACGTGACCAAGCGATTTTTCGTGACAACTGCCGACGTCACTGAGGTCCAATCGCCAAAGACCGCCGAAAAGCAAAGACCGCCGAAAAGCTGCGCCGGGCAAGTTCGCACTGGATGCGACATACGCACGCCACACATGCTTTGGCGCGCGGTGCGGAGCTGACCACGGTGCGAGACAACCTGCGCCACGCATCGGTTTCCACCGCTTCGGTATACCTTCACACCGACCAAGCCAAGCGCGCACAACAAATGAGGGATGCCTTTGGAACGCCAAATACCTGAAGCATCAAAGGCGTGAGTGAGGTCACGAAAGGGATATCTCACTCGCATTGATCATTGGAACACTTATCGTTGCATGATATGCTTTCGCATGGGTTCACAAAGTTCACCGGCCATGGGCTTGGAATATTTGCTTGGGTTGGATGGCAATATTGAAGTCCAAAATGATGCAGGCTACTGGGTCAAGATGG
>JAYWAQ010000381.1:0-1731 GCA_043782305.1 Burkholderiales bacterium | reverse complement strand
ACTGATCGCAGAAATCCGCAAAGCCGGGCTCAGCCATCGTGCAACGATTCAATCCTTCGACTGGCGCACGCTGCAAATCGCCCAACGTGAAGCGCCGGAGATCGTCAGCGTACATCTCACCAGCCAGCAGGGGGCGGGCGACATGGTGCAAGTCGGCAAGCCAGGTGCATCGCCCTGGCTCGCGGGCCTTGATGTAGATGACTACGCGGGTTCGGTGCCAAAGCTGGTGAAAGCGGCTGGAGGCGGGGTATGGTCGCCGAATTTCAAAGACGTCACCGAAGTGCTGGTGCGTGAAGCCCAATCGCTGGGACTGAAAGTGGTGCCGTGGACGGTGAACGATGAGCCCGATCTCGCACGCTTGCTCGACTGGAAAGTCGACGGTCTGATTACGGATTATCCTGATCGATTGCGCGCGCTCTTGAAAGCACGGGGCATGACGCTGCCGACGCAGTATCCGGAGACGAAGTAGCGAGCGCTACTTTTTCATCCGCCCGCGGATCGCAGGCAATAGCTTGCCATCAATATCCTCTTCGCCCAGCGCATAAGCGACAAACTTATCGCCCTCATACAGACTAAAGCTCGGATAGCCTTTGATCTTGCCATCGGTTTCGTTCTTCACGCGCGGCCATAACCATTGCTGATCAGGCTTGAAATCGCGCTCGACGAATGGCTGTGACAGGCTCGGCTTTTTGACCACCATGTAGCGAACCGCCTTGCCCTCGGGGCTCTTCAGAAACTTCGCTTCACCACCGGAACCCACCACCGAGCCTTCCCACCAAGTACACCAGCGGCAATCTTTTGCCGACCAGTAAACAACCGTGAGTGGCTCGCCGGCTGCCAATACAGAACTCGAACCAGCTGCCGAAAGCGCCATAGCAAGAGCCGCGACGAGGTGTTTCATACGCAAAACAGATTCGATTTAAGCCAAAAGCTTCTTCACGTATGCGATGTACGCGTTCATGGCGTCATCGTTGCTGGCGCCCTTTTTCGTCGCCCACGCGTCAAACTTTGCGCGTCCGACGGGATCCATGATGCCAGGGCGCCGTCCCGCTGCATCGCCCTCTGTGCCTTGCTTGTAGAGCGCATACAGCTCCAGAAGCGTCGCGTTGTCGGGCTTTTCTTTCAACGTCTTTACGTCGGCCTGCGCTTTCTCGAAATCGTCCTTGATCGCCATGGTTTCATCTCCTTAATTTTTGGAACCTAGCGGCTATTATTGTTGATGCAAGGCGTCCGCCGCAAGCGGGAAAAATCACAAGTCTTTGCCAACAAGGAGTGGAACGTGGCTAAACACAAAATGAGCAGCGTCGACACCGCATGGCTGCGGATGGATTCGACGACCAATCTGATGATGATTGTCGGCGTGATGATGTTCGACACGCCGCTCGATGTGCCGCGTCTGAAGGCCGTGTTGCAAGGGCGACTGCTCGTGTATCCGCGCTTCCGCCAATACGTGGTTGATGATGGCATGTCGGCGCACTGGATCGACGACGAATCGTTCGACATCGATGCCCACTTGCATCGTGTGCGCCTGCCCGGTGCAGGTGGCGAGAGCGAACTGCAGGCGATGGTGGCCGATCTTGCGAGCGAGCGCCTCGACAAGGGCAAGCCGCTGTGGCAAATGCATCTGATTGAGAACTATCAGGGCGGCTCCGCGCTCATCACACGCATTCATCACTGCATCGCCGATGGCATCGCGTTGATCGGTGTGCTGCTCAACATGACCGAGGAAGA
>JAYWAQ010000380.1:0-1732 GCA_043782305.1 Burkholderiales bacterium | reverse complement strand
GATGAAAGTATTCAGCCGCTAAGGCTGAAACTTAGTGATTTCACAAGCAACATTTTTCCGCTTGCGGACGGATTCACGTCAGGGCCTGTATTAGCAATTGTCCAGAGTTAGCCTGCGTGACGCTTTTGTGCCTCATGCAGCAACGCAATCCGCGCCACCAACGCCTTCGCTTTCTCCACACGCTCGCTCCCGGGAAGAGCCGCCAATTCCTTCTCAAGGTTCGCTATCGCTTTCATCGCCGCGATTTCAGGAGGTGTGTAGCCCGCGTGTTTGAGCGTACGCATCAACGCCCGCACTTCCGGCGGCACCAACAGGTCTTCGCTTAAATCGAGCGGCGCGCCTTCACCAGGCAAATTCGAGAGAGCGCCGTTGGCGGCGGCTTCGGCGGCGCGGCGTTCGGCGATGATGTCGGCCCAGTTCATTGATGAATTTCCACGATTGAGTTTTTCACGCGTTGCCGCTATCTTAGGCCCATGAAGTTTTTCGTCAAATTGGCGGCCCTGGTTGTGGTCGCTAGCGGGGTCGGTTGTGCTGCGCTGCTCACTCAAAACAGCAATCCGCATTTCAACCCGGCCAAAACGCATCACACGGCCAACGGGTTTCAGAATAACTATCCGCACATGCCCAACCAGAGCTTCTGGAAGTGGCAATGGGAGCGGCTTCGCGATGGAACGGTACAGCCGCCGCCCGGTGGCTGGGCGAGTGCGTTGCCGAGCGTGAAACCGGATGTGGCATTCTTGAAATCGAACCGCACCGAGCGCACGATGACGTGGATTGGTCATGCGACCGTGCTGCTGCAAACGGGCGGCGTGAACATCATTACCGATCCGGTCTTTTCGGATCGCGCGTCGCCGGTGCAGTTCGCCGGGCCGCAGCGGCAGGTGCCGCTGATGGTGAGCCTCGATGAGTTGCCCGCGATTGATGTGGTGTTCATCTCGCACAATCATTACGACCATCTCGACGCCGACACGATTCGCGCGTTTGCTCAGCGCTTTCCGCAGGCCACGTACGTCGTACCGCTTGGCTTCAAGCCGTGGCTGGCCGAACACGGCGTGACCAATGTGAGCGAGCTGGATTGGTGGGACAGCGTGAAAATCGGCGCGCTGAATTACACGCTGGTGCCGGTGCAGCACTGGAGCAAACGCACGCTGACCGACACCAACCGCATGCTGTGGGGCGGCATTGTGGTTGAGGACCCGTCGTCGGGCTCAGACCGGGCTGGGCCATGGCGCTTTCTGCATACGGGCGACACCGGTTATTCGCAGGACTTCAAGGACATCGCGGCGAAATTTCCGCAAGGTTTTGACTGGCTGGCGGTGCCCATCGGCGCCTATGAACCGCGCTGGTTCATGAAGGCGCAGCATGTGAATCCGGACGAAGCCGTGCAGATCATGAAGGATGTGGGCGCGCGACAAGTGCTGGCGATTCACTGGGGCACGTTTGTGTTGACCGACGAAGCGCTGGATCAACCGCCGAAGGATCTGGCGACGGCGCTCGTCAAACACGGCGTCCGGTCTTCAAAATTTCACGTGTTCAAGAACGGAGAAATGCGACGGCTGTAGCGAGCAGCTTTTGCGTAGAAGCCTTATCTTATAGGGGCTAGCGCTATAAAAGTGTGTTTATCGACATGTTGCGTTTGTACGTCTGAGCCCATATAAAAATGGGCATACCGCTAAAAGCTGATGCTGCCGCCTTCACGTGAGTGCACGCATTTTCCGCCTGCATAAGTCGC
>JAYWAQ010000379.1:0-4936 GCA_043782305.1 Burkholderiales bacterium | reverse complement strand
CGCTGATCGCGTCAGACCTCGGCACACCAGGCCGACCGACCGCTCGTGTGCCCGATTATCCAGGCGCGCCACGCAGGCCCAATCGCGCGTGGATTCCGTTGGTTCCGCTCGCGGCAACGCAGGCGTATCACGCAGCGGCGCTGGGTGTGGTTACGCGTGATGCGGCACTGACTGTGAAGCGATTGGACGACTTGCGCAGCTCAAGGATTGGTGCCACGGCGGGCAGCATGGCGGGCGCGATGTTGATGCTGCACAAGAGCGGCATGCTGCGCGGCCAGGTGGTGAGCTTGTCGCAGCAGGACAACATTTTTGCCAAGCTCGAAGCGGGCGAGGTTGACGCGATTTTCGCACCGTCTGATCAATTCGACGCGTGGAAAATCAGCCATCCCACCACGCATCTACGCCGCACCGCATACCTGCATCCGATGCGTATCAACATGGGCTTTGTGGCGCGCGCCGATGCGGTTGCGTTGATTGCAGCGGTGAACGCAGTCGTCAGCAAAGCCATAGCCGACGGCAGTTTGCAGCGCTGGGCACAAGACAGCGGCGCAACCTGGATTGCACCGGTTGCGCCGAATGTGCGAAATGCGCCCGGGATGGCGGAGTTGGCCGCGCCGTAACTTCGGCCGTCGCCGCACTTTGATGATCAGTTTTTTCGTGAAATGACGTTTATGTTGGGCCTAAGCGCCAAAAAGGTGGATTTCAGTTCAAAGTGCGCAGCAGGGAGCAAAAGGGATGCTACTTCTCTGGGAGTTAGCCAGTCGAGGGATTTCCGACGGCCCTCGTTGATTTATGGGTCGCCGGTGCCAGCATCGAATTCAAACTGCACGTTGACGACGAAGACTATGAGCTGCTCCGGGATATGCTGATATTGAAGGATTTGAGGCGAATTTTGTCTACTATCTGGACGAAAAGCGCGCTCTGCTATGGTGGCACTGAAACGCTGCAAAAGCACACTACCGCCTGAATACCGCCTGAAAGGACGCCGAAGATGCAAGATCCAGTCCGACTTTGTGTTCGCGCTTGGTCGTACGCGACGGCGTGTCGAGTGTCGCGTTGATGGAACCCAAGGGCTTGCACCTGGCTGGATCGTCCGCCACGTAGTACAAACACACCATGTTGAAGCGCCTGAGCGCAGCATTTGCGGATGAACGCGCGATTCGGGGCGGACAACTTCGACCGGAGGGCGCATCATCACAATTCGTTTCCTGCGATCTCGTATTTGAGGAGGTGTGGCGAGGTGAATTGGACGCCAGATATTCTGCAGACATCGGTTCGTTGGCTTGCAACCGACTATGCATGAAACATTAGAGTGTTCTTTTCAGGCGAACGAGGAGAATCGCGGTTTGGACATAATGAGTTCAACCGGACGTCCTCCGAACTATGAACAAACCAAACTACGCGGAACGGAGACTGAGAGTGCGCGCAACGCTGGATTTCTTGCTTAATGACTGGCTCAAGGTGGGCGAACTTTGTGTGCGTCCGCGCTTCGCTGATCACAGCACCGGGACGTTCGGCGCGGTGCTCGACACTGCTGAGAAAATCGCCAAGGACAAGTACGCGCCGTTCAATCGTCTGGTTGATTTGCAGGAGCCGCATTTCGATGGCGAAACGGTAATCCTGCCGCAGGCAACGCATGATGCGTGGGCGGCATACGCGGGCTCGGGCATGCTGGCGGCCGCGCAGGATTACGAGTGGGGCGGCATGCAGTTGCCGTACACGGTCGAGGCGTCTGCGAACGCGATTTTCAGCATGGCGTCGGTAAGTATTTCGTGGGCGATGTTGACGGTCGGCAACGCGAACTTGATCATGGTGCACGGCACCGAGATGCAGAAACAGGTGTTTGCGAAAAACGAATTCGCGGGTCGCTGGATGGGCACGATGTGTCTGTCCGAGCCGCAAGCGGGCTCATCGCTGTCGGACGTCGCGACGCGTGCTGAACCTGACGCCGAGAACGATCTGCTCGGCCCGCGCTATCGCCTGACCGGCAACAAGATGTGGATCTCGGGTGGCGAGCATGAAATCACCGAGAACATCGTGCATCTGGTGTTGGCGAAAATTCCTGATGCGGATGGCAAACTGGTGCCGGGCACGCGGGGGATTTCGCTATTTATTGTGCCGAAGAAGATCGTCGACACGAGTGGCGCGCTGACCGGCGAACGCAACGACGTAGCCCTCGCTGGCCTGAACCACAAATGTGGCTGGCGCGGCACGACCAATGCGCTGCTCAATTTCGGCGAGGGCAAATTCAAGCCGGGCGGCAAGGCCGGTGCGGTGGGCTACCTCGTGGGCAAACCGGGTGACGGTCTGCGCTGCATGTTTCACATGATGAACGAAGCGCGCATTGGCGTTGGCCTTGCCGCGACGATGCTTGGCATGGCGGGTTACGAGGCATCGCTCGACTACGCCAAACAGCGTGCGCAGGGTCGGCCGATCACCACCGGCGGCAAAGCTGTTGAGCAAAAGCCAATCCCGATCATCGAGCACGCCGACATCAGACGCATGCTGCTCGCGCAGAAGGCGTATTGCGAAGGCGCGCTGGCGCTGGAGCTTTACTGCGCGCGGCTGGTGGACGAAACGCATACGGGCGAAGGCGAAGCGCTGGCCGATGCCAAACTGTTACTGGAAGTGCTGACACCAATCGCCAAAAGCTGGCCGAGCGAATGGTGCCTTGAAGCGAATTCGCTGGCAATTCAGATACACGGTGGCTACGGTTATACGCGCGACTTTCCCGTGGAGCAATACTGGCGCGACAACCGCCTGAACATGATTCACGAAGGCACACACGGTATTCAGGCGCTCGATCTGCTCGGGCGTAAGGTGGTGATGGACGGCGGAAAGGGTCTCACGCTTCTCGCGACGCGCATGAACGACACGATCATGCGGGCGATGCATGTGGCGGCGGTGGCTGATCACGCGCAGGCGCTGGCACGCGCACTCCAACGCGTAGGCGCTGCGACCAAAGCGGCGTGGTCTACTGGTAACCCGACTGAAGCGCTCGCGAATGCTACGCCGTATTTGCAGGCGTTCGGGCATACGGTGCTGGCGTGGATTTGGCTTGATCTGGTGCAATCGTTGCCCGAGACGAATGCGGATCGACAACGCGCGTTTATCGAAGGCAAACGCGCCGCGATGCGCTACTTCTTTCATTACGAATTACCAAAAATTGACGCGTGGCTGGCTGTGGTCAGTTCGCGTGATTTGACTTGCGCTAACCTCGCGGTCGATTGCTTCTAAGCCAACCCCGGCGGGCACGCTTTTACCTAAAGACGCGCCCTACGACTACGACACTTGTTCCAGGAGGACACCATGACCGCTCGCAACATTAAAACACTATTCGACCTGACCGGAAAAAAAGCCCTCATTACCGGCGGATCTCGCGGCCTCGGGCTGCAAATCGCGCATTCCCTCGGCGAGGCAGGCGCAACGGTTCTGATTTCCGCACGCAAGCAGGACGAGCTTGACGAGGCGGTCGCAGAACTCAAGGCGGCCGGCATCAACGCCTCCGCGATTGCGGCTGATTGCGGCACGGTAGAAGGAACCACCGCGCTCGCGACCGCCGCGTTGAAACAACTCGGTGACGTCGACATTCTCGTCAACAACGCGGGCGCAAGCTGGGGCGCACCGGCCGAAGATCATCCGATTGAGGCGTGGGACAAGGTGATGAATCTGAACATTCGCGGCATCTTTGTGCTGTCGCAGGCCATCGGCAAGGCCAGCATGATTCCGCGCAAAACCGGCAGCATCATCAGCGTCGCGTCCATTGCTGGGCTCGCGGGTAACCCGCCGTTCATGAAGACGATTGCATACAACACGTCGAAGGGCGCGGTTGTCAATTTCACGCGAACGCTCGCTGCCGAATGGGGCCAATTCGGTATTCGCGTGAACGCGATTGCGCCCGGATTTTTCCCGAGCAAAATGACCAAGGGCTTGATGGCGTCGATGGGCGGACCGGACGCGCTGGCCAAAACAACGCCACTGCTTCGCATCGGCGATGACGAAGATTTGAAGGGCATCGCGCTCTTGTTTGCATCCGACGCCGGCAAGCACATCACGGGGCAAATCCTCGCGGTGGATGGTGGCGTTTCAGTGGTGACCGGCGGCTAGCACGCACCTTCGGCCCCCCTCTCCCCCGCAGGGAAAGGGGCTGGGGTTGGTTTGTACAGCCAACGCCACGCCGCTTTCCCGAGCTTCCCCCTCTCCCCAACCCTCTCCCTCCGGGGGAGAGGGAGAAAACCTGCTCTTCCTATCGCAAGGCACAGAAGGCATTGGCTCCAACAACTGGGTGGTGAATGGCTCCCGAACTGTTAGCGGTAAACCGCTCCTCGCCAACGACCCACATCTTTCTTTAGCCGCCCCCGCCATCTGGTATTTCACGCGCCAAAAAGCGCCCGGCATTGACGTGACCGGGGCCACGCTTCCGGGCGGTCATGCGGTGATTCTCGGGCGCACCAAAGGCGTCGCCTGGGGTTTCACCAACACCGGGCCGGACGTGCAGGATTTGTATCTGGAAGAGATCAACGACAAGGCCGAGGCACGCACGCCGGACGGTTGGGCGAAGCTTGCGACTCGCACGGAAAATTTCAAGTTGAAAGCCGAAGCGGACGTCCAGATCAGGGTGCGTGAATCACGTCACGGTCCGATCATTTCTGATGCGCATGCACCGACCGCCAACGCGATCAACACCAAGAAATTCGCGATGGCAATGCGCTGGACCGCGCTCGATGCGGACAACCAGACCGTGCTCGTCGCTGCGCGCATGAACAAGGCGCAAACCGTTGCCGAGCTTAAAGAAGCGCTTCGCGGCTACGTCGCGCCGCAACAGAACGTGGTGATGGCGGACACGATGGGCAACACGGCATTCGTCGCGCCTGGCCGCGTGCCAATCCGCAAGCCCGATAACGACATCAACGGCCTCGCGCCTTCGCCCGGCTGG
>JAYWAQ010000378.1:0-1737 GCA_043782305.1 Burkholderiales bacterium | reverse complement strand
AGTGGAACTGGTTGCAGGGCGAGTCGAAGGGCAACAGCTACACGACGACCAGCAACGCGCTGGCTCGAGCACTGCGCCGCAATCCACATTTGCGAGTACTGGTTGCCAGCGGCTATTACGACCTTGGCACGCCTTACTCGGCGAGCGACTGGTCGCTGGCAAGGCTGGACCTGACGCCCGAGGTCATGGAGCGCATCACGCACCATTATTACGACGCAGGGCACATGATGTACACCCGCACCGACGATTTGCTCAAGCTCAAGGCGGATTTGAAGCGCTGGTTGCAGGGCTAGTAGTTCGTCGCACCAAAACACTGGCGTGAAATCGCGTTTTTTCTGCGATGCTGCGTTGCGCAACCTTGCCGTACTTTAGTACCGCTGCGGCTGTGCGCGTGGCTTGTCGAAAAAATCCATCGATTTCATTTGTCACCGTCTTCATGGAACAAACTAGTAACCATCCCCCGGCAAAGCCGGGAGCTTTCAATACTGTGAGCCGCTCAAAGCGGTTAGTCGGGGTCGCTCACGCGGCCCCAACTTTTGGTGTCGCCCGTCGGTGACCTACTGTCAAGACAACGTACCCCCTCGCCCGGAACTCTGACCGACAAAGTTTCTACTGCGCTCTGCGTACACCCGCACCAGATGAATCGCGCTCTTGCTATATCCCGCCACTTGCGACTGCGCATACTCGGCGGCGTCGAAACATCGTGCGCACGTAATCGGGCATCAAATGTCCCTCTTCAACTCTGCTTTCCTTCTGACGTGCCAACTCCCGCAACACCTCTCGGAGATGCTGGCGTCTTGCGCCGAAGCTTTAGGATAAACACGACGTGATACCTGCAGTCCAAATTCGTACGATTTAGGCTCTCAATTCTGTTCATTCAGTTCTCCTTTTCATGTGCTTGCCGGCTCATGATTGGTAGTTTCTACGATGGGCACACCCGGGTACGTCAAACGTCGACTGCCTTCCCGGCATCGCCAGAGGGTTTCCGAATGGACTAGGCGACAAGCTGCTGGATAAGACTTGAGGACTTGCCGATTGGTCTCAGCGCGGCAACTAGCGTATTGGAGATGAAACCTTGCCAAGATGCGGGTTAATGAAGAGGTTTTGCATAGTTATAAGCTATACAAAGACTTAGTACGTGTTACATTCGCGATTCCTTAAACCTAGCTGTACTCACAATGGATTTAATTTCTCCCGGCCAATTTAGCCTCGTCTACAACGCTTTTTCGTTCACCATCGCAGTGATGGGGGCGGCAACCGTGTTTTTCTTCCTGTCTCGCTCGCAGGTTGCGCCGCCATATCGAACGGCGCTGACCGTTACCGGATTGGTGACACTAATCGCGCTGTATCACTACGTTCGAATCTTCGCCAGCTGGGAAGGTGCATACACACTAGTCGACGGCGCGATGAAGCAAACCGGTGCCAAGTTCAACGATGCGTACCGTTATGTTGACTGGCTGCTAACGGTTCCGTTGTTGCTGATCGAACTGATTCTGGTGATGCGTCTGTCGCCTGCCGAAACCCAAGCCAAGGCGACCAAGCTCGGGCTGCTCGCTGCGCTCATGATTCTGTTGGGATATCCCGGCGAAATCTCGTCAGATCCGGCCACCCGCTGGACGTGGTGGGCGCTGGCCATGGTGCCGTTCGTCATCATCGTGTATGACCTGTTTATCGGCTTGAAAAGCTCGATTGCCTCACAACCCAAAGAGGCACGTGGAATGGTCAGTGCAGCGCGCT
>JAYWAQ010000377.1:0-1738 GCA_043782305.1 Burkholderiales bacterium | reverse complement strand
AAATGTGTGCTCACCAAACGCTTCGTTAAGCACCACGTTCGCAGTCTTCCGACCCACACCGGGCAAGGCTTCCAGCGCAGCGCGATCCTGCGGCACTTTGCCGCCGTGCTGCGCAATTAATTGACGTGCGGTGGCCACGGCGTTCTTTGCCTTGTTGCGAAACAGGCCGATGGTCTTGATATGTTCCATCAGCTTTTCTTCGCCGAGCGCCACCAGGTCGGCAGGTGTTTTCACGGTCGGGAAAAACCGGCGGGTGGCGATGTTCACCGCCTTGTCGGTCGTCTGCGCCGAGCACAGCACCGCGATGACCAGCTGAAACGGATTGCCGTACTCGAGCTCGGTCTTTGGATTGGGGTTTGCTTCTGCCAATTTTGCGAAGATGCGATGGCGTTTTACAGCGTTCACGATCTTGCCTTGGCTCGCGCCAGAATGTCCGCGAGCAACGTTTTTTTGTCGGGCAATACTTTCGGTGTATGCGCTTCAACTTTGGCCTCAGCACGTTCAGCGAAGCGCGCTTTGTGCGCCTGATATTGCTGCCGCAGCAGATTGGCCTGCGGTTCACGGCCGGCAAGCGTCGCATACGTGCGATTGGCCGGCGTAGTGACCGACTCAAGTGAAATGCAATCCACAGGGCAGGCGATGATGCAAAGCTCGCAGCCCGTGCAATCGCTCGCGATCACCGTATGCATTCTCTTTGAGGCACCAACAATGGCGTCGGTCGGGCACACTGGCAGGCAGGCTGCGCAACCGATACACGCCGCCTCATCAATCAATGCCACATGCTCCGGCGCGTAGGCGTCGACGTCGTCGGCCAGCGCAATCTTTGCGTGGTGCATCAGATCGGCTAATCCGTGGCGAGTCGCGTCACCGCCCGGTGGGCAGCGATTGATCTCCGCCTCGCCCGAGTGCATCGCCTCCGCATAGGCGTGGCAATCGGCATAGCCGCACCGCTGGCATTGTGTTTGCGGCAATAGCGCATCAATCGCCGCCACGCTGACTAAATTCGGAACCATTAACATCGCTCAAATTATCCTAGAAGAAGACCGGATCGATGCAGGAGAAAGCGCTCCCACACTTACAGCGCGTGATGGGGCTACGCGTACCCGGTAGTTATGGTCCGTGGTCGCGCCTTGCCGCCTGGGTGACCCGGTTAGCGGGCTGGCGCGTTGAGGTCGCGGAACCGATGCCGGAGAAGTGTGTCATCGTGATGTACCCGCACACCAGCAATTGGGACTTTGTTTTTGGCCTCCTCACGAAGTGGTGCATCGGACTGACGGTCAAAGCGGAGGGACTGTCGTTTGCGGGCAAAGAGAGTCTGTTCAAAGGCCCTTGGGCCGCATTCTTTCGCGCGGTAGGCGGTTTCCCGGTCAATCGCGGCTCTGCCTCAGGGTTCGTTGATCAAATGGCGGCACGCTTCGCGAACGAGCCGCGCATGCGCTTCGTGATTGCGCCTGAGGGCACGCGCCAATACTCGCCGCACGTGCGCTCCAGTTTTTATTATGTGGCGCTGGCGGCGAAGGTGCCGATCGCTTTGGGGGCCTTTGATTTCGTCCGAAAACGTGTCGTGGTGAACACATTCATCACGCTAAGTGGCGACGTTTCAACAGATCTCGCCGCGATCAGTCGCTACTACCAGACGCTCGGCAATCAGGGCGACCAGCCTGATCATGCTGCGCCATGGACGTTTCGAACGTAGTAGCCCCAGTTTGACAGTCACGCGTGATCGGACGACAATAAA
>JAYWAQ010000376.1:0-4942 GCA_043782305.1 Burkholderiales bacterium | reverse complement strand
ACATGGGCTTCGGCGCAACCAAAACCTATGACCTCGAAGTGTGGTTGCCCGCACAGAACACGTATCGCGAAATCTCGAGTTGCTCGAACTGCGAGGCGTTTCAGGCGCGTCGAATGGGGGCGCGCTACAAAAACGCAGCGGGCAAGAACGAACCGGTTCACACGTTGAACGGTTCAGGCCTCGCCGTCGGTCGCACGCTTGTGGCGATTCTTGAGAATTATCAGAACGCCGACGGCTCGATCACGGTACCGGAGGTTTTGCGTGGGTACATGGGTGGGCTTGAGCTGATTTCTTAGCGAGCCGCAGCGATGGATTGCGTTGACACAGTTGTGATCGGCGCAGGCGTCGTCGGCCTCGCCGTCGCGCGTGCGCTTGCCTTGCGCGGCCATGAGGTGCTGGTGCTGGAGGCGGCGGACGCGATTGGCACTGGCACCAGTTCGCGTAACAGTGAAGTGATTCACGCGGGCATTTACTACGCGGCCGGGTCGCTGAAGGCTCGGATGTGTGTTGAGGGCAAGGCGCGTCTGTATGCGTACTGCCTAGAGCGTGGCATCTCGCATCGGCGCTGCGGCAAGTTGCTGGTCGCGACAAGCGCTGATCAGCTGCCGCAATTGCAATCGATCATCGACAAAGCCGCCGCCAACGGCGTAAATGACCTGGCGTTGCTCACTCAGGCCGAGGCGCAGGCGATGGAGCCACACCTTACCTGCATCGCCGCCGTGCATTCACCGAGCACCGGCATCATCGACAGCCACGCGCTGATGCTTTCGTTGCAGGGCGATCTCGAAAACGCGGGCGGTATGGTGGCGTTCAACACGTCGGTGACGAGCGCGAAAGCTGCATCTGATGGCATTGAATTGACTACGGCAGACAGTACGCAACTCATCGCGAAGCGCGTCGTGAACGCCGCCGGTTTGCATGCGCAGGCGCTCGCTCATCGCATCGACGGGCTGGCCGCCCGCCATGTGCCGCCCGCGTTCTTCGCGAAGGGCAATTACTTCACGCTGTCCGGTCGTTCGCCATTCACGCGGCTGATTTATCCGGTGCCACAGGCGGCGGGTTTGGGCGTGCATCTGACGATTGATATGGGCGGTCAGGCGAAGTTTGGGCCGGATGTGGAATGGGTGAAATCCCCTGATGAGTTGACCGTCGATCCCGCGCGTGGCGACGTGTTTTACGCTGAGGTGCGCAAGTATTGGCCTGAGTTGCCGGACGGTGCGCTGCAACCGGGCTACGCGGGAATTCGGCCGAAGATTCAAAGCCCGACCGAACCTGCGCGTGATTTTTTGATTCAGGGGCCACAAGATCATGGTGTGCCGGGGTTGGTGAATCTGTTCGGGATCGAATCGCCGGGGTTGACCAGTTCTTTGGCGTTGGGTGAGTTGGTTGCGGAGAAGCTTGAGGCGTAAGCGTTGATGCGATTCCGAAGCTTCGTGTAGAGTCGCCCGCATGCAAAAGAAAAAGCCAGAACCCGCGACCACCGCGATGCCCGAAATTCGCACCGGCCAATCAATCGAACTTCTGAAAGCGCTGCACATCCTGACCGTCGACGGCAAGATGAATCAGGATTCGCGGCGCAAACTGAAACAGGTTTATCACCTCGTTCAGTTCATCGAACCGCTGCTGGCGCAGGTGCTCGCTGAGCGCGGTGGCGTAACGCTGGTCGATCATGGCGCGGGCAAGTCCTATCTCGGCTTCATCCTCTACGACCTGTTTTTCAAAGCCATCGCCGCGCAGTACCCGACGAACAAAGTGTGGGGCATCGAGACTCGTGCGCCACTGGTGGCGGGCGCGATCAAACTTGCCGGGGAGCTTGGTTTTACGCAAATGGCTTTCCTGAACGAATCGGTCGCCGATGCAATGACCACAGAAAAACTGCCAGCACAAATTGACGTCGTCACCGCGCTGCATGCCTGCGATACCGCGACCGATGACGCGCTCCGCTTCGGCCTCGAAAAGAAAGCGAAATTCATCGTTCTGGTGCCGTGCTGTCAGGCGGAAGTCGCCGCGCATTTGCGCAACGAGAAGGGTGAAACGACAGCCAGCACGAGCATCAGCGAACTGTGGCGTCACCCGATCCACACCCGCGAATTCGGCAGCCAGATTACTAACGTATTGCGCTGCCTCTTGCTCGAAGCCAACGGCTATAAAGTCACCGTGACCGAGCTGGTGGGCTGGGAGCATTCGATGAAGAACGAACTCATCATCGCGCAGTTCAAAAACTTGCCGCGCAAGGCGGCTACGGAGCGATTGCAACAGGTGCTGGACACGTTTGGTCTGCAAGGCATGCAGGAGCGATTTGCATCGTCTATCACCTAAAAACAGCCCCCGTCCACTGCCGAGCTGGAACGAATTCAACCGCAACTTTTCTACACAGTTATCGGCGACTGCAAACCCGCCCCTTGCATCGCGCGCGCAAACCTCGGCTCGCTGCGCAGCGCATCGAACGCGGGATCCACGAGTACGTTTAGAAGCCAGTAGTCGCCGTCCGCTGCTGCCCGTTCTAGCCAGGTAAGCGCATCATTAATGTCACCTAAAGCGATAGTCGCTGCCGACCGATAAACGGGTGAAAAATAGCGACCCGCGAAGTCATGATCGAACACGGCCAACGCGGCTCTAGCGTCATCGGACCGTCGAGCGGCAGCTAGCGCCCGAACGCGCTCAAGCGCGACGCCACCTAATTCAGGATTTTCAGTCCAACATGCAGAAGTCTCGGCGACAGCGGCGTCCGCATTGCCCAATGCAATCAATGAACTTGCGTGTGCGATCCGCACAATTAGATGTCCTGGCTCCATCTCCAGGGCTTCTGCAAATATGCGTTCCGCGCGCACGAAATCGCGCCGAAAATACGCCAGGCATCCGAGGTTGTGGCGCATAAAAAACGCGAACGGATCGTGGGCGAATTCGGCGTCGAACATCCGCTGCGCCTGGTCAAATTGCCCACGAAAAATCAGCCACCAGGCATACGAGCTGCGGGCCCCCCACGATTCGGGGCTTCGTTGCAGCGCGGTCTCGAAAAGCACTTGACCACCGTCGAGATCGAAGCGATATCGACACAAATACGAGCCCGTCAGCGAATCCAGTTCGGGATTGTCCGGCTCAATCTCTCTCGCCCGCCCTATCGCTGCGGCCATTGGCGTTCCCTGACCGCCCGCCTCTTGCGGGACGCCGAGATGACCGGCAATATTGACGCGCGCCCACGCGATAGCGCGATGCGCCGCGGCGAAGTGCGGCTCCAGCCGGACCGCGTCTTCGAACAGCGCGAGTGCGCGACGATACCCTTCAAGCGTGCGAGTTCGCATCATGTACCACGCGCGCTCGTAAGTGGCTAAAACGGTTGCGGGCAAGTCGGCTGGCACCATGCCACGCCCTGCTACTGAAAATCCGCGCGACAAACTCGACGGCACCACGGCCTGAGCGTGATCGACAAATCTTGGCCGATAGTTACCGGCGACCATTTCGATACGCAAGGTGGTGCCAGCGCCTTCTTCGGCATAGTACCGATCCAGCTTGTGACGCACGCGCGCAGCTTCTACCCGGACAATCGAATCGGTCGTGGAATCAAAGTGAGCCGCATCGCGCTGAAATACCTCAAGCGCGATCGTCGACTCTTTGAGCCGCCCGTATTCCGCATCAAGCGTTGCAGCGACGACGTGTTTCAGGAACGCACGATGGTGCGCGGAGCGACCGATTGCCCGGCTGGAAAGAATGCGCTCCAGCGCTTCCTCAATGACGGCTCGGCGCGCAGGAGGGCTCTTCTCGACCTGAGAAAATCGATCGTCCGAATTCGCACTGTCGGTCACGTCACCCTCGTCAGACCTATTGAATTGTTAACGTTTTAGTAACGCTACCACGTAAACCAACGGGTTGTCCGTAACGCAACATACAGACGTGCGGGCGATGGAGCGTTTCCGTGTAACGCCGTGTAACCTCAATCGCAAGGTGACGGCTGCTTTTCAAGCGGTGTCGCCCCTAGTATCGCCAGCACAAGTTAAACGCCAGCAACCCAACCGTGGGTTGCGACGAAAATATTGGGGTGCCACATGTCTGGTTTTTCTTTTCGCGGTTCTGCTAGCGCCCAGGCGCTCTTCTGCGCGCTGGCGTTCGCGTTGCCGATAAGTCACGCGGCTGAGCACAAATTCTCGCTACTGCTGGATACCGACAATGCCGCTGCCACTGGCTGCGTCATCACCACCGCGGACGGGTCGTTTAGCGGCGTGGAGCGCGTCAACACAGCGGTTGTCACTACGACGGCAACCACCGCCACCGTGACGCGACTGGAGCAGCAAGCCTGCGCTAGCGGCGTGCTCACTGCCGCGACGACGTACGACGCGGGCGGCTGGAGCGCAGGGATCGGTAACGGCACCAACGGCAGTGCAGCCATTGAATTTTCCGTTCCGTTGTCGAGCCTGCCGCGCGGTAGCACGATGAAAGCGCTGGCGGTCAGTCGCAACGCGCTCGGGCAACAGGACGCTACCGGCAGCTTCCTGATTAATGTCGCGAACGCCGTCGTTGCGGTTGACGTGTTGCCGGTTCCGTTGTCAAAAGGGCTTGCTGCGCTGATCGCATTGCTCGTTGCCGTGACGGTGGCGCTGCGCCTTCGCCGCCAGGCCTCGTCGCGTCTGATCACGATGCTCTTCGTCGGCGTCGTCATCTCGTCCCTTGCCTGGGCGGCAACTGTCGCGCGCGACGGCAACGTCGGCGACTGGATCGGCGTCAGCCCAGCGGTCACGGACGCCCGCGGCGACGCGCCCGCCAATGCCGACATGCTCGCCGTCTATCAACAACAAGACGCCAACAATCTCTACATTCGAATCGATGCCGACGTGCGGCTTGATACTCCCGTCAATCTTGCCCCGGTCGTCAGCGCAGGTGTGAACCAAAACATCACGCTGCCTGCCACGGCAAGCCTGACGGGTAGCGCTACCGATGACGGCTTGCC
>JAYWAQ010000375.1:0-4944 GCA_043782305.1 Burkholderiales bacterium | reverse complement strand
CGACCCTAATACCGGGCGCGATTTCATCAAAGACAAGTCGATCAAACGTGTTGCCATCGACGGCAACGACGTGATCGTCGAGGTCGTGGTCGGCTATCCGGCGAAGAGCCAATACGACACGCTTCGAAAAGTCGTGATGCAGCATGTGCGCGGCTTGCCCGGCGTCGGCAAAGTCACGGTCTCGGTGTCGCACCGAGTTGTTTCGCACGCTGTTCAGCGCGGTGTGAAATTGAAGCCCGGCATCAAAAATATCATTGCCGTGGCCTCCGGAAAAGGCGGCGTCGGCAAGAGCACGACGGCAGTCAATCTCGCACTCGCGCTCGCTGCCGAAGGCGCGACCATCGGCATTCTCGACGCCGATATTTACGGTCCGTCGCAACCGCAAATGCTCGGTATCACGGGTCGCCCCGAAAGCGCTGACGGCAAGACGCTGGAGCCGATGGAGGCGCACGGCATTCAGGCGATGTCGATCGGCTTTCTCATCGACACCGACACGCCGATGGTGTGGCGCGGCCCGATGGTCACGCAGGCGCTGGAGCAACTCTTGTCCGACACCAACTGGCGCGATCTCGATTACCTCGTGATCGACATGCCGCCGGGCACCGGCGACATTCAGCTCACGCTGTCGCAGAAGGTGCCCGTGACGGGTGCTGTGATCGTGACGACGCCGCAGGAAATCGCGGTGATTGACGCGCGCAAAGGTCTCAAAATGTTCGACAAGGTCGGCATTCCGATTGTTGGCATCGTGGAGAACATGAGCACGCATGTGTGCTCCAACTGTGGTCACGTCGAACCGATCTTTGGCGAAGGCGGTGGCAAGGCCATGTGTCGCGACTACAACGTGCCCTTCCTGGGCGCGCTGCCGCTTGAAGGCTCGATTCGCGAGCAGGCCGATAGCGGTCGCCCGACGGTCGTCGCCGATCCCGATGGAAAAGTCGCTGCGATCTATCGTGAAATTGCGCGCAAAGTCGCCATATTCATTGCGCAGAAGAGTGAAGACCACACGGCGAAATTCCCTTCGATCAAGGTTGTGAATTGACCGCTGGTGTTCAGCAGCGTTTTGGTTGCGTCGCGATTGTCCCGGCGGGCGGCAGCGGTGCGCGCTATGGCACTTCCGTGCCCAAGCAATACAGCGTGATCGCTGGTCGTACCGTCATTGAGCATGCGCTTCGCGCCTTGCAATCGTGCGCGGCAATTGAGCATATTTTTGTAAACGTGCAACACGATGATGCGCACGCCGACCAAGTGGCCGCGGCTGTTCCCGGCGTGACTTTTTTACGCTGTGCGGGCGCAACCCGGGCGGAGACCGTGCAAAGCGCGCTCACCGCGATTTCAAAACAGGTCAAGCGCGATGCGTGGGTGTTGGTACATGACGCAGCACGCCCCTGTGTGTTGGCAAGCGACGTGGCCCAGCTCATCGAATCAGCGGGCGCGCACGGCGTAGGCGGTTTGTTGGCAACACCCGTCGCTGACACGCTCAAGCGTGGCACGTTCGACAACGAAATCGCGGAAACAATTTCCCGCGAAAACATGTGGCGTGCGCAAACACCGCAAATGTTTCGCTACGAGACGCTCGTTCATGCGCTGAATGCGTCGCCAGACGTCACTGACGAAGCGCAGGCGATTGAAGCGCTCGGCATGACGCCGCTTCTGGTGGCGGGCAGCGCGCGCAATATCAAGGTCACGCTGCCAGAAGACGCCGAGCTGGCCGAGTTTTACCTGACGCGAGCAGGGAAGTAAGTATGGTGCCGTTTCGCGTAGGAACTGGATTTGACGTTCATCAGCTGGTCGCAGGGCGCGCGCTGATCATCGGTGGCGTGACGATCCCTTACGAACGTGGCCTGCTGGGGCACTCCGACGCCGATGTGCTGCTGCACGCGATTGCCGACGCATTGCTTGGCGCAGCGGCGCTTGGCGATATCGGCAAGCATTTTCCGGACAGCGATCCGACTTACAAGGGCGCCGACAGCCGCACTCTGCTTCGCACAGTCGTGCAGCGCGTACGTGAAGCCGGATGGCAAGTTGGCAATATTGACGCCACGATCATCGCCCAAGCGCCCAAAATGGCACCGCATATTGCGCAAATGCAGACCAATATCGCCGCTGACTGCGGCGTGGCAGTGGGCGCAATCAACATCAAAGCCACGACCACCGAGCAATTGGGCTTCACCGGTCGCGGCGAAGGAATTGCTGCGCAGGCGAGTGTTTTATTGGCGGTTCTAACGGCTGTTTGACTTCCGCCGGAATCGCGGTTGCACCAGTACAATGAGGATCATATGAAAACGTTTATGTTTCGTCTGCCTTCACAGATCGCTGTTTGCGTAGCCGCTGCGGGTTTTGTGCTTGTGGCATCGGTTTGTGCGCAAACTGTGTCGGCGCCGCCCGTGACCGCCCCGTCAACTGAAGTACCTGATGGTTCGCCACAGTTGGCACCAGAAAAAGTGATCAGCAATACTTCGAAGGGAACGACGGGCTCCAGTAATCCGGGCCGTTCCGCTAGCGCCGCCGGTTCGGTGATCGTGAACGAAGAGCGCATTCAGGGCAGATTGGCCAGCGCGCATGTGAGCGTGGGTCGCACAAAGGGTTATACGATTGTGGATCCTGATGCTGGTCGCACAGACCGGCAGTCGGGCAATGGTGGCAAGCGCCTGACGCCTTCGACGTGGGAACTGTTTCGTTTCTAGATCCTGACCGTTCGAGGCGCAGGCTGTAATTTCAAACGCCTTCAAGTTCCAAGTCCGTACGCCATTAGCGGCCCGCCGCCCCTCACACGATTCCCTACCTGCTTGCATGTCAGTTTTCACCCGAGTTACAGAGTCCGAAGTTTCTGCATGGCTGACCCGATTTTCCGTCGGCAGCGTGCGTGCGTTGACGCCGATCTCGGAAGGTATCGAGAACACCAATTATTTTTTGAGCACCGCTGACGGTGAATTCGTGTTGACGCTGTATGAGCGTGTCCCCGCTGAAGACTTGCCGTTCTACCTCAACTTCACGGCGCACCTGGCGAAATCCGGTGTTGCGGTACCCGCGCCCGTTGCTGATCGAACCGGTGGATTGTTCTCGATTCTTAACGGTCGACCGGCTGCCCTGACGCAACGCATCGCCGGTCGTCCCAACATGCAACCGTCCGCATCTCACTGTGCGTCAGTGGGCCGCGAACTCGGGCTGCTGCACAAGGCCAGTGGCACTTTTCGCACGCGTATCAGCAACAAGCGCGGCCCGGCGTGGACACTGGCGACGTCGCGCTCGGTGCGCGCTTTTGTGTCGCCAGAACAAAATGCTCTGATCGAAGACGAGCTGAAATTTCAGCGTGAACGTCGCCAAACGCGGCTGCCAAATGGTGCAATTCACGCCGATTTGTTTCGCGACAATGTGTTGTTTGACGGTGATCGGCTCAGTGGATTGATTGATTTTGGTTTCGCTGCGACCGACGAGTTCGCCTACGATCTCGCGATCACCGCGAATGACTGGTGTGTCGATGGCGAAGGTCGGTTTGATGCGCCGCTGCTCTCCGCATTGCTCGCCGCGTACGATGCGGTGCGGCCACTTTCCGAGGCCGAGCAGGCGGCCTGGCCCGCGCTTCTGCGCGCGGGTGCTCTGCGCTTCTGGTTGTCGCGTTTGTATGACCTGCATTTGCCGCGCGCTGCCGAAATAAACACGCCTCATGATCCGGCGGCGTTTGAGCGCATTCTGCGACTGCGCATTGACCAGCCCGCGCACTGGCCTGTCGATCTGGCCAGGGTTGCACCATGAATCCATTGAATTTTTCCATCGTACCGGCTGCTGAGGGCTTCGAATGGCTTCGTGGCTCGATGCGAATTTTCCGTTCGCAGTGGCTGCGCTATACCTCGATTGCCGCGCTATTTTTGCTCATCATGCAGATCGCATCAGTCATCTCTGGGGGCCTGCTTTTCGTGTTCTTGAAGCCCGTGCTTTCGGTTGGTTTTCTTGCGGCCGCATGGCACCATGAGCGCGGTGAATTACCAGAGGCCAGGCACCTATTTGCCGGATTCAAGTCAAATTTGAAGGCGTTGTTGCCGTTAGGCGGCGTCTACCTTATTGGTGTTTTGATCGCGGCGACGATTGGCCTTTTGGCATCTGGCATCGCGCTGGAAGATATCGTGGCCGCCGACGGTCAGCCGAAGCTAGACGAAATGACCCAGCTTCGATTCATGCTGGTCACGCTGGCACTGACGCTGCCCGTCACGGCGGCGCTGTGGTTCGCACCGGCGCTCATCGTGTTTTCGGACGCCACGTTCTTTCAGGCGCTCGCGACATCGTGCCGCGCGTGTCTCTCCAACTGGCTCGCCATGCTGGTTTACAGCCTGACAATTTTCTTGCTGCTTTTAGTCGTTGCCGCCTGCGTGTCGCCGATGCTTTATGTCTCCAAAAACGCGGCGTTGATGATCATGATGGTGATTGCCGTGCCGCTGACGGCTGTCCTCATGATTAGCGACTACGTCAGCTACCGCCGCGTATTTCATCGCGACGAAAGTATCGCGCGTTCAGCCTAGCGCGAGACTTTGGGTAGGCGCGCTCCACTACCCCCAGCATTGCATCCTTAAACAAGCAATTTTTTTGAGGCACTTTATCGTTCCTGCTGTATTATAGTATTAGTACAGTAGACAACCCAAATCCGTAGCGCAAACGTGTTCCGCCTCGTTCTTTCCCCTTCTTCGCCGACGCCGATCTATCGCCAGATCGTTGATCAGGTGGCGCATGCCGTGGCTTCCGGGGCGTTGCGCGCGGGCGACGAGTTGCCGTCCGTTCGAGCTGTTGCACAGCAGCACGTGGTCAATCCGATGACGGTTTCAAAGGCATACGCGCTGCTTGAGCAACAAGGCGTTGTCGGGCGTCGTCGCGGGCTCGGCATGATTGTTCGGGCGGGCGAGGCGTCCGCGCTGGACGAGCGAGTAGCGCTCTTGCAACCCGCGCTCGATCACG
>JAYWAQ010000374.1:0-13606 GCA_043782305.1 Burkholderiales bacterium | reverse complement strand
ACAGTGCTGGCGAGACCGGCGGCGGCGAGCCATCCGGGGCCGAGATCATCGTCGGCGGCGTCTTGGAGTGCGTGTGCGAACGCCTCGGCTGTGGCGGGGCGCGCGTCGGGGTCCTTGGCGAGGGCCCAGAGTGCCACGGATGCGATCTTTGGGGGGAGACCATCTGTACCCGGCAGCGGCGAGTCGACTTGCGCGTGGAGAACGGCGAGCGGGTTGTCTGCCTGGTAGGGCTGGCGGCCCGTAAGCAGTTCGAAGAGAACGACGCCTGCAGAGTAGAGGTCACTTCGTGCGTCGATCGCCTGGCCTTGGACCTGTTCGGGGCTCATGTACGCCGGGCTGCCTTCGAGCGGTCGCCACGATCAGCGACGCCGGCACCGTGCTGATCAGCATGTTGCTATTGGTCGGGCTGGTGGACACGCTCAGCGACCGCCTGCGCAGGTCGATGAACGCGTAACGACCCGCATTGTTTTCGGCGCAGTTGCCGTAGTCGGAACGTGCGCGACCGGGTGGTGGATGATGCGTCAAATCCTGCACCCATAGCGATCCAATCCAGCTGCTTCATCCCCAAAATACCCCTGGTGATAAGGACTGTCGGTGACTAATGGTGGTGACCGCGAGATTCTTGAGATGGGGATACTCGGCCGCTGACGTAGCCGGCAAGTACTGAGTGTCGACGGCGAGGCGCTGGAAAGGCTTTGATGAATGACCACTTCCCAGCTGGAAAGTGCACAATTCAACTGAACTGATAAACCACTTGCTGAATCAATATTTAATCGTTTTACTCACTCAATAAATTTCTCTACATTCAAGTCCTCGCAACACCCGCTTTATTTTCGCAAGGAACAACCATGTCAGCTGAAAGCAAATGCCCGATGTCCGCAGGACGTCAAACCCAATCGGCCAATGGTGCACGGTCGAATCGCGACTGGTGGCCGAACCAGTTAAGCCTCAAGATGCTGCATCAGAACTCCGCGCAATCGAACCCGATGGGCGAGGATTTTGATTACGCGAAAGAATTCAAGTCGCTCGACCTTGACGCCGTCGTCAAGGATCTGCATGCGTTGATGACCGACTCGCAGGACTGGTGGCCGGCCGACTACGGTCACTATGGCCCGTTTTTCATCCGCATGGCCTGGCACAGTGCGGGCACCTATCGTGTGACCGACGGTCGCGGTGGCTCGTCGTACGGCATGCAACGTTTCGCGCCACTAAACAGCTGGCCCGACAACGGCAATTTGGATAAAGCGCGCCGTCTGTTGTGGCCGATCAAGCAGAAGTACGGCGAGAAAATCTCCTGGGCCGACTTGATGGTCCTGACCGGCAACGTCGCGCTCGAATCGATGGGCTTCAAGACCTTTGGTTTTGCCGGTGGTCGCGTCGACGTGTGGGAGCCGCAAGAGGACATCAACTGGGGACCGGAAACGACGTGGCTTGGCGACGAGCGCTACAGCGGTGACCGTGTCCTCGCTGACCCGCTCGGAGCCGTGCAAATGGGTTTGATTTACGTGAATCCGGAAGGCCCGAACGGCAAACCTGATCCGCTCGCATCGGCGCGCGACATTCGCGAAACCTTCGCGCGCATGGCGATGAACGACGAGGAAACTGTCGCGCTCGTGGCCGGTGGACATACGTTTGGAAAATGCCACGGCGCAGGCGATCCCGGCCAACATGTTGGTCGCGAGCCGGAAGGCGCAAGTCTTGAGGAACAGGGCCTGGGCTGGAAAAACAGCTTCGGTTCAGGCAAAGGCGTGCACACCATCACCAGCGGTATCGAAGGCGCATGGACAACGAACCCAATTAAGTGGGACAACAACTATTTCGAGAACCTGTTCGGCTACGACTGGGAGCTGACCAAAAGCCCGGCGGGCGCGCATCAGTGGACGCCTAAGGACGCGGCAGCAAAGGGCACGGTGCCCGACGCGCATGACCCATCCCTTCGTCATGCCCCGATGATGTCGACGGCTGACATGGCGCTCAAGGTTGATCCGAATTACGCGGCGATTTCCCGGCGCTTCTTTGAGAATCCGCAGCAGCTTGCTGACGCATTTGCCAAGGCCTGGTACAAGCTAACGCACCGCGATATGGGCCCGGTGTCGCGCTATCTCGGCCCGCTCGTTCCGGCTGAAACACAGCTCTGGCAAGACCCGGTGCCCGCTGTCGATCACGCGTTGATCGATGCGCAAGATATCAGCGCACTGAAGGCGACAATCCTTGCGTCGGGACTCTCCGTTTCTGAACTGGTGACAACCGCGTGGGCTTCAGCGTCGACCTTCCGTGGTTCCGACAAGCGCGGCGGTGCCAATGGCGCTCGCATTCGTCTTGCGCCGCAGAAGGACTGGGAAGTGAATCAACCGGCTCAACTGGCCAGCGTGCTCGCCAAGCTGGAAGCCATTCAGCAGCAATTCAATGCTGCACAAACCGGTGGTAAAAAAGTATCGCTCGCCGACCTGATTGTTCTCGGGGGTTGCGCCGCTGTGGAAGAGGCCGCGAAAAAAGCAGGGCAGGTCGTGGCGGTGCCGTTTACGCCGGGACGCACCGACGCGTCACAGGCACAGACCGACGTGCATTCGGTGTCGGCGCTCGAACCGAAAGCCGATGGCTTCCGGAACCACGTGAACAGCAAAGCGGGCGCACCGGTGGCGGAAATGCTGCTGGATCGTGCGCAATTGCTCACGCTCTCCGCGCCAGAGATGACGGTGTTGATCGGTGGGTTGCGGGTGCTGGGTGCGAACTTTAGCCAAGCTGCGCACGGCGTATTTACCAACCAGCCCGGCACGTTGACCAACGACTACTTCGCCAATCTGCTGGATATGGGTACGACCTGGCGCGCGTCCGCCACCAAAGGTGTGTACGAAGGTGTGGACTGCAAGACGAACGCGCCGAAGTGGACGGCCACGGGCGTTGATCTGATCTTTGGTTCGAACTCGCAGCTGCGGGCGCTCGCCGAAGTCTATGCAACCGACGACGCGAAAGCGAAGTTCGTGAGCGACTTCATCGCCGCATGGACGAAGGTGATGAATCTCGATCGATACGACATCGCATAAGGTTTGCGCGGCGAGGTCCCGCTCCCTTCGTGTGAAGGGGCCGGGACAAACGAGCCCTTAACGCACCTTCAACGCGCCACCGCATCGCGATGCGAAATCTCGACCACGACGGCTCTGGCCGCGAGTTGGTCGATGAGTGCTTCCGCTTTTGCTTTATTCGCAGCGTCGAGGTTGGCGTCCCATTCATCGAGGAAGTAGTAGCGGGCATGGGTCTTTGAGACGATTTCTTCGAGCGTTGCGATCTGCCATTCGCCTGCTGAAAAACCGAGCCGTTTGGCGATGGGCGTTTCGTCTTCTTTCTCGGCGTCGTCATCGTCACTGGCATCTGGCGCACGGCTCGCTGCAGCTTGCGAGAATTCAAATGCCAGACGATCTGTCGTAGGCCAGAAATACGCTTGCGACCCAAGCTCGCTTTTGAGCCACGCGAGTAGCGACGACTTGCCCGCGCCATTGCCTCCGCGCACATTGATGCGGCCCTGACTCATCGCGGGCAATGTTGCGAGGAGTGCGCCCATGTCGCGCGCGGTCAATGGTACCGCCGCCTTTTTCTCGTCGTCGGCTTGCGTCAATTTGAGTGCGCCGTACTTGATTCGATTCTTAAACCCCGCGTCTGGTTTCGGTGAAAAATGCTCGACCGCGCCGCCTATGCGCGCCCAGATTGCGATCAAATCATTCCAGCCCTCGGCCAATGAAAGCATGCTGTGCGCGAGATCGATTTGCCTCGGCAGCGTCGCCGCGAGCGCAATCAAAATCGCCGGATCGTCCTTGTTTTGCAGCGCGATGAGCGCAATGGTCGCAAAGATGATCACCAGGCTCACTACGCCCGCCGCGCTGCTCAGTCCCTCACGCAACATGATGGCGTTAATCTGCGCCTTCAGCGCCTCACGCAGCCGCTGTTTGAATACGTGATTCCACACCCGGTAGTTGTAGCGATTGCCGCTCAGAATGTTGTCCCACGCGCTGTAGGTCTGCGCGGTCATGCGGTTGGTGAAACGCTGGTTTGCGAGGTATACGTCCGACACGCGTTTCCTCATGCCGTATTGCAGGCCCATGCACACAGCGAAAACGAGCGCATACGCCACCGGCAGCCCCGCATCAATTTCCACGCCGAACACGATGGCGTTGAAGATCAGCAGCAAAAAAAGCTTAAGCGCCGACTCAAGCTCGTACATCAGCTCGAAGAAAATGTGGAAGACCTCGTTGGTCAAAAACGGCTCGGCGGCAGCGCGGGCGTCCTTGTCGCCGAGGAGCAAAGTGCGCCCCTTGTTGTGTTGCGCGAAGCGATGCATGTAGCGACCGAATGCGCCGAATCCCGCCTGCTCGGCAAAGATCCAGCTGATCGCGCCGACGATGTAGCTCGTCACCTGACAACCCAAAATCAGGCCCAGGTCTTTCACCAGAAATTCGTCGTTGATGACGTCGCGTCCAGCCTGGATCACGAGCCACGTCGTTGCCGCCGAGAGCAGCGCTTCGACGACCAGGAGCGTGAGCATCACCACGAACGGGCCGCACCACAGGAGGCGCGCCAACTGGTAGCGAGTGAGCGGAAGACGCGAGGTCGTGGGCGTTGCGGACATGCCCAAGCGTAGCAGCGCAACGTATAAGGCGGCGAGTGAACGAATCTGAATCGCGGCGTCAACGCGTCATGGTCTGAACGCGTTGGCTCGGTGGCCGTAAGCTTGCCAACAAGGCCGCTTCTACTACACTGCACCGAAATATTTCCAAGGGTCACTTCATGAAGAAAACATTGCTCGCAGCGTCTGTTGTCGCTGCGTTCGCGCCGCTCGCGTTCATCAGTCCTGCTCACGCCGATCTGGCGTTAGCGACATCCAAAGGCTGCATGGCCTGCCACTCGGTCGACAAGAAAGTCGTCGGCCCGTCGTACGGTCAGGTCGCGGGCTGCTACGCGACAAAGGACGCGAAAAGACTTGCCGCGACGAAACTGATGTTGGCCAAGCACGTGAAGGAAGGCGGCGCAGGTAATTGGGGGCCGATCCCGATGCCCGCGAATCCGTCCGTAACGCCTGACGACATCAGCAAAATCGTCGATTGGGTAATGGCTGCTGCGCCGCTGGAATGCCCGGAAAAATTCACCGAACTGGCGAAAGCCAAAGCGACGGCGAAACCTTAGTCAGCGAAATATTCCGGGTTTCCGCCCGGATGTAGCCCACAGGCCCGCTGATTGGCAACGACAGCGGGCTTTGTTTTTTGCGCAGAGTAGCCTAGAAACTACATAAAACTACGGCAAGCGTACCCGGCATGTAGTGCAGCAACAATTACAACATACAACTTATGGCGGCAACCGAGCATAGACGAGGGCTAGCTGTAAATTACGACAATAATCGACTATCGCCAATTCAGCGATCTAGCCCTTATTCAAAAAGAGTTATAGCTCAAAGCCGTTGAAGCCAAATTCTCCTCCGCGATAGGCTATTAGCGAAATGCATCCCTCCATGCCCAAAGCGCATAACGCTGACATGTAGCCGCTCGTAGCCTGCGCCTAAAATAGCTGCTCTGCGACGCGGACCCAATCGGTGCGCGCCGCGAAGCACCGCACACGGTCTATCCGAACTGTTGTCTGCGGCGACATTCTTTAATCGTCGCAACCCTATTTTTCGCATCCCAATGAATCAGCCCGAAACGCTCGCTACTTTGCAGGCTTCAGTCCTCGCCCCCGCTTACGTCAAAAACATTCGCCTTTTGGCCTGGGTCCGCGAAATGGCCGCGCTCATGCAGCCCAACGTGATTCACTGGTGCGACGGGTCGGACGCCGAGTACAACCAGCAATGCGAAGCGCTGGTCAAAGCCGGGACGTTCAAAAAGTTGAACGAAGCGAAGCGCCCGAATTCATATCTCGCGCTGTCTGACCCGTCCGACGTCGCCCGCGTTGAGGACCGCACGTTCATTTGCTGCGAGAAAAAAGAAAACGCCGGCCCGACCAACAACTGGGTCGCCCCGGAAGAAATGCGCGCCACGCTGCAACCTCTGTTCACGGGCTGTATGAAGGGCCGCACGATGTACGTGGTGCCGTTCTCAATGGGCCCGCTCGGCTCGCCGATTGCGCACATCGGCGTTGAACTCAGTGATTCCGCCTACGTCGCCGTGAACATGAAAATCATGACGCGCATGGGCAAAGGCGCGATTGACGTGCTCGGTGAATCCGGCGAGTTCGTGCCTTGCGTACACACGGTCGGCGCGCCGCTGGCAGCGGGTCAGAAGGACGTCACGTGGCCGAGCAACAAGACCAAATACATCGTTCATTACCCTGAAACGCGCGAAATTTGGAGCTATGGTTCCGGCTACGGCGGCAACGCGCTGCTCGGCAAAAAATGTTTCGCGCTGCGCATCGCTTCCAACATGGGAAAACGTGACGGCTGGCTCGCCGAACACATGCTGATCCTCGGCGTCACCAATCCGCAGGGCAAGAAATACCACGTCGCAGCCGCCTTCCCGTCGGCCTGCGGCAAAACCAATTTCGCGATGCTCATTCCGCCCAAAGGCTTCGAAGGCTGGAAGGTCACCACCATCGGCGACGACATCGCGTGGATCAAGCCGGGCAAAGATGGCCGCTTGTATGCGATCAATCCCGAGGCAGGCTATTTCGGCGTCGCACCGGGCACCAACACCAAGTCCAACTTCAACTGCATGGCGTCGATCGAGCGCGACACCATCTTCACCAACGTCGCGCTGGCCGACGATGGCGACGTGTGGTGGGAAGGCATGACAAAAGAGGCCCCGGCGCATCTGATCGACTGGCAGGGCAAGGACTGGACGCCCGCCATTGCGAAGGAAGCCGGCGCCAAAGCCGCGCATCCGAATTCACGTTTCACGGTCGCCGCGACCAACAATCCCGCGCTCGACAGCGAGTGGGACAACCCGGCGGGCGTCGCGATTGATGCCTTCATTTTCGGCGGTCGCCGCAGCACCACCGTGCCGCTTGTCACTGAGGCGCGCGACTGGACGGAGGGCGTATACATGGCCGCCACCATGGGTTCGGAAACGACCGCAGCGATTACCGGTCAGGTCGGCGTCGTACGTCGCGATCCGTTTGCGATGATCGCGTTCGCCGGCTACAACATGAGCGACTATTTCGCGCACTGGCTCGCGATGGGCAAGCGCATTGAGGCCGCAGGCGGCAAAGTGCCAAAGATCTTCACGGTCAACTGGTTCCGCAAAGATGCCGACGGTAATTTCGTCTGGCCGGGTTTCAGCGACAACATGCGCGTCATGGCGTGGATGCTTGAGCGCGTTGACGGTACGGCCAAAGGCAATGAGCACGCGTTTGGCACCACGCCCGGCTACAGCGACGTCAACTGGAATGGCTCCGATTTCAGCGAAGCCGATTACGCAAACATCACAACGCTGGACCGCGATGCAGGCGTCGCCGAAGTGAAGTTACACGCTGAGCTATTCGATTTGCTTAAGCACAACTTGCCGGCTGAATTAACCGCGACAAAAGCGAAGATTGAGGCGCGGCTGGCGGCTTAGTTTGCTCGCGCGGTACCCCGTTAGTCGGACACCCCGTCGCGCGTCACGTCAACGGCTGTATTTTTACGTTCGTTTACACCTCTGTAGAGGAACTGCGACCGGATTCGCTTACTCTCTCAGGAGGGTACTGCCCGGTTTAGGGCAGCCCAAATTAATTGAAGAGCGTGTAGAGGAATACGAACGTGAGTTTCAGCCTATTGGCGTCATTAATGGTGCGCATGCGAGGCCCGCTGACCGTAGCGTTGGCGTTGTTGCTTGCAAGCGTGGCCCACGCGCAGAGCACGGTCAATGGCAAGTCGCTCTACAACGCGATTCTGGTGAGCGGACAAAAGAGCTGCGGCAACGGCGCGTGCCACGGCCCCGATCCGTCGGCGAATCAGAACCAGATCAAGAACGGCACCAGCGCGGCAGTCATCGCTTCGACGATCAATACCAATCTTGATATGCAGTTTCTGCGAGGGGTGTTGTCAACGTCGCAGTTGAACGATCTCGCGGCCTACATCGCAGATCCGAAGTCGACGAACACCGCGCCGATTGCCACGCTGTCCTCAACCATCATGGGCTTCGGTCAAGTGTCGGTCGGCACCACGCGCGCTGCACAAACAGTCACGCTTAAAAACACCGGCGCTTCTGCGTTGCAGGTTTCAGCGATGACGATTAGCAACGGCGAATTCACGTTAGTGGCAACGGGGGGCAGCTGTACTGCGACAACGACGCTCGACGTATCGGCTAGCTGCACTATCGCCGTCACCTTCACGCCCGCCGCCGCGAGCGTCCGCTCCGGCACGCTCAGCATCGCGCATAACGCCGTAGGCAGCCCGAGCACGTTGTCGCTGGCGGGCACGGGCGTCGCGAGCACCAGCAGCGCGACGACCGCGATGGTCGAGTATTACTACGCGGCGCTCGATTACTACTTCATCACTTCGCGCGCGGGCGATATCGCCGCGCTTGATACAACGTCCGGCTGGGCTCGTACCGGGAAATCGTTCAAGGTTTACACAATCCAGCAGAGCGGCACGCTGGGCCTCAACCGCTACTATTTTGATCAAATTGCGGTGAACAACTCCCGCGGATCGCACTTCTATACCGTGGTACAGGCGGAAAAAGATGCACTCGCGAGCTTGAACCCGACCAATGCACAGACGCCCCGATTGCCGTTCAACGAAGGCGTCGATTCATACGCGTTCGCGCCGCTTGTGGAAGGCGTCGGTGGCTCCTGCGTGGCGGGGCAGATTCCGGTGTTTCGAATTTTTCGCGGCCCGGCGCGCTTCCCCGACAACGGCAATCATCGCTTCACGACCGACACCGCGGTTTACAACAGCTTTGTAGCGTTGGGCTGGGACGGCGAGGGCGTGAAGTTCTGCACGCCTTCGAACTAGCCTGCGGTTAGAAGCGCCAACGCCGCCACGTCAACGCCGATCACGAGCGCATCGCCGCGCGTGATCACCGGCCGCTTGATGGTGCTCACGTGCTTGAGCATCACGGCAATCGCGGTTTCGCCGTTCACCACACCGGCTTTGGTTGCCGCATCCAGTTCACGCCAGGTCGTGCCTTTGCGATTGAGCAGCACCTCCCAGCCGCGCGCCTTCACCCATTGCCGCAACAGCGCTTCGGGGACGCCCTGCTTTTTGTAATCGTGAAACGTGTAGTTGATGCCATGCACATCAAACCAGTCGCGCGCTTTTTTCACGCTGTCGCAGTTGGGGATGCCGTAGAGTTGAATCATCATGACCTAATCTTTAAATGTCGCGGTCCGCAACCAGACGATGAAGTCGTCTGCGCTCATCGGATGCGCAATGAGAAACCCCTGCGTGGCATGCACATGCATGCGCCGCAGGATGGTGCGCTGCGCTTCCGTTTCAACGCCTTCCGCAATCGTGAGCATACCGAGGCTTGACGCTAACCGGATGGTTGCTTCGGTGATGGCAAAGCAATCGTGCGAATCGGTCAATTCACGCACGAACGACTGGTCAATTTTTAACCGATCAATCGGCAAGGTGCGCAGGTGCGACAACGACGAGTAACCGGTGCCAAAATCATCAATGGCCAAACCTATGCCCGCTGCGGTTAGTGCGGCCAATGTGGCTGCTGTGTCGTCATCTTCGTGCATCAGCATGCGCTCGGTGAGTTCGAGTTCGAGGTTGGCGCCGACCAGGTCGTGGCGCTTCAGGGCATCGAGCACCGACTCCACGAAATTACCCGCCCGGAACTGGACGCTCGATAAATTCACCGCCACACGCGGCGCACGCCAGCCTGCTAGCTCCCATTTTTTTATCTGGCCCAGCGCTTCGTCCAGCACCCATTGTCCAATCGGCGTGATGAGCTGCAAACCTTCGGCAACATGGATGAACTGGGTTGGCCCAATCAGCCCAAGCTCGGGATGTTGCCAGCGGATCAACGCTTCAACGCCGATTAACAGGCCATCAGGTTCGCTCACCTGCGGCTGATAGAAAAGTTCGAATTCGCCGTTGCGAATGGCCTCGCCCAATTGCGCTTCAATGGTGAGCGCCTGATCGGCAGCGCGCGCCAGTGACGGATCAAAAAAGCGCAACATGGCACGGCCCTGCGACTTTGCCAGATACATCGCGGCATCTGCGTTTTTCAGGAGGGCCATCACGCTTCGCCCATCATCGGGGAACTGTGCCACACCAATCGAGGCCGTCACATTCATGCGACGCCCTTCAATACTCAGAGGCTGTGCCAGCGTATTCAGCAGACGCTCGCCGAACCCGGCGAGCATTTCGCGATTTCCGCCCTGCCTATGCACGACCACAAATTCATCGCCACCCAGGCGCGACAGCAACGCCTCATCGCCACACTCCGCTTTCAACCGTTCTGCAAAGGTAACGAGCAACTCGTCCCCCGCAGCATGCCCAAGCGAATCGTTGATCCGCTTGAAATGATCGATATCGATGAACAGTACGGCAAGCTTCGACTGCGTCGTGGCAGCCCCCTCGAGCAACAGTTCGAGCCGCTCGTTCAACTGCGTGCGGTTCGCCAGTCCGGTCAGCGAGTCGTGCATCGCGAGAAAGTGAATTCGCGCCGCGTCGGCCATGCGCTCGGTCATGTCGCGCACGATGCTCATGCGAATGGTCTTGCCATCCCATTGCAAATTGCGCGGCGTAAATTGCACGGGGATGCGCGAACCGTTTTTATGAACAAGTATGCTGTCGTAGGCAGATTCCCGAGACACGGCCATTGCGGCGTGCGCTTCTGCCCGCGTGTCGGCGGCCATGAATTTCAGCGGACTCTGGCCGACCACCTCGTCGTAAGCGTAGCCCATCATGCGAAGCAAGGGCGGATTGATATCAACGATTTTTCCGCCCTCGTGGAACACAATGCCTTCGGTGCTGGCCGCCATGAATTTGCGTAAACGCTCGGCTGCTTCGCGCGCCTCCCTGATGGCCTCGCGGTGCGACGTGATATTCGACATCAGTACATAGCAAAGCGAAAACTCACCATCAGCGCCGATGTCCGGAACCAGATGCACGTCGAACCAGAAACCGCTGTGGTCTTTCCGGGGCAGGTAATACTCGAACTTGATGGACTGCCGCTGTTCGAGCATCATCGCTACGTAAGGCATTGCGGTGTTGGCGATATCCTCGCCAGCCGCCTCAGCGAAATTCATCCCGATCAGCGCCGACTGATCTTGCCCGACAAGGCGGGCAAATCGGGCATTCGCATAGACAAAGCGCAGCGTTTTTACGTCGAAGCAGGCAAGACTTGCCGGCACATTCTCGGTCAGTGCGCGCAACTGTTCGCGCGTCGCGGATGAGGCTGCGACAGGTGCCGGGAGAACGGGCTGAATCGGTAACCCTGACGAATCGGCGCTCATGTCAAATCACGGTAGCTGCGGAGGAATGAGGCAAGACTGCTGAGTTTAAGGAATATCCGGCCACAGTAGCGAACTCTGAGACCGCTTAAATCACCCTTTTGCGAATTTGCGTCACGATAGTTTCGATCAGGATAACCACGATAAAAATCGTGAACAAAATCAACGCCACGCGTTGCCATTGAATGAGATCGATCGCCGCATTCAGTGCCATGCCGATGCCGCCCGCGCCGACCAGACCCAGCACTGCTGATTCGCGCACATTGATGTCCCAGCGGAACAGGGCGACTGACCAGAACGTCGGCAGCACTTGTGGCCAGTAACCCATGATGATTTGTTGCATGCGCGTCGCACCAGCGGCTTGCAGCGCCTCAATGCTGCCCTTGTTTGATTCCTCAACGGCCTCGGAAAACATCTTGCCGATGAATCCGACGGAGTGGAATGCAATCGCCAGCGCGCCAGCCAGCGGGCCGGGACCGAACATCGCCACAAAGAACAGCGCCCAGATCAGCGTGGAAATCGAACGCGTCGCCACCAGTATGAATTTCGCAATCAGGTTCACCCAGAGAAACGGCGTCGCATTGCGCGCAGCAAGGAAGCCCACCGGAATGCCCATCATGAGCCCGAGGATCGTCGCCATCGCCGACATGTGGATGGTTTCGACCAGCGCCGGCCACACGACCGGCCAGAAGTGTGCCCAGTCGATGGGCCACATGCGACTACCCATGTCGACGACCTGCTCGGGTGCGTCGTACAAGAATTCGGGGATGATTTCGATGGTCTTTAGCGCCCACGCGACGGCTGCCGCCATGACGAAGAACACGGCAAAACGGGCCAGTCGTTGCAGCGGCGTGAAGCGAATCCACTGTTGCATTTCGACGGAAGCAGACGTCATCGAAATACCCGCTTCACGTAAATTTGCAGCACTTCACCAATCATCACCAGACCAATGATGCACAGGATGATGCCGGCGACAAAGTTGTAATCAAAACGTTGAAACGCCGAGAACAAAGTGCCGCCAATGCCGCCCGCACCGACCACACCGACCATCGTCGAGTTGCGCAAATTGCTGTCGGTCTCGTACGCCACAAAACCGATGAAGCGATTCATGACCTGCGGCACCACACCGTACGCGATGACATTCATGAACGATGCGCCGGTGGCACGCACCGCTTCTATCTGCTTCTTCGAGATTTCTTCGATGGCCTCAGAAAGCAATTTTCCGACGAACCCTATGCTTGCGAACGTGAGCGCGATGATGCCCGCCAGTGCGCCGAATCCGACGGCTTTCACTGCGATGATGGCGACGATCACTGGATGGAAAGATCGGCAAAAAATAATGAGCAACCGCGCGAGCCAGCTCACCCAGGGCGGCATTAGATTGCGCGCCGCCAGCACCGCAATCGGTATCGCCAATGCCGTGCCAATCAGCGACGACAGAAATGCAATTTGCAACGATTCCAGCAAGCCCGGGCTGATGTCGGTTTCAGTGAAATTCGGCGGGAAAAATCCCGCGAGAAAACGCACGCCGTAACCGACGCCTTTTTCGATCCGGTCTAGCGACAATCCAAGCGTGGCTGCGGCGTACACGAGGTAGGCAAATACCGCGACATACGCGAGACGTTTGCCGAGTGATGGCGCGAAGAAGTCCGCACGCGTGACGACAGATTTATCGGCAAGTGAGGCGATGCTCATGTCGCCAGCCAATCCTGGCCGCCATAAATTTTCTTGAGTGTGTCGCCGTCCAGTCCGTCCGGCGCACCGTCGTAAACCACCAGGCCCTCGCTCATGCCAATCACCCGCTGTGCAAAGCGTTTGCCGAGATCGACCTGATGAATATTGATCATGACGGGGATGTTATTTTCCGCCGCCAGATCACGCATCACTTCCATGATTTCGACCGAAGTTTTCGGGTCGAGCGACGACGTCGGTTCATCGGCCAACAGCAAACCCGGCGACTGCATCACAGCCCGCGCGATGCCGACGCGTTGACGTTGTCCGCCTGAGAGCTCGTCTGCGCGACGGTTGGCGAAATCCGCCAGCCCCACGCGCTTCAATAGCGTAAATGCTTTCTGAATATCCGCTTCGTCGAACTTACGTCGCCACGCAGACCACGCGTTCATGTAGCCGAGGCGTCCCGACAGCACGTTTTCCATGACGGTCAAGCGCTCGACCAGGTTGTATTCCTGAAACACCATGCCGATTTTTCGCCGCGCGGCGCGCAACTCGGCGCCTTTGAGTT
>JAYWAQ010000373.1:0-1743 GCA_043782305.1 Burkholderiales bacterium | reverse complement strand
CCGGAATGTGCAACGCCGAACTGCGCGCCAGCCCCAACAACATTCCAGCCGGTGCTTTCACGTAGGGCACCAGACGTGCCACTGGCTTGCCCGCCCGGGCGATCACCACGTCTTCCCCGTTTTCAACAGAAAGAAGAAGGGCAGAAAGCTTTGACTTCGCGTCGTGGATGTTGATTTGCATGGAAACGCTGTGACAATTAAATTTATTAGCTAAGTTTAGCTAGAACCGTATCGCCAGTCAAGCCAGAGAAAATGGCGAATCGACAAACAGCTTTTCGGTCAATCGCTTCACGAATATGGACTAAGGAGCATTTTCTGCCTGAATCAACATTTGTCATTTCAAACGCTTAGCCCCAATGGGATAAGGCTCTTGGCGAAAAGCTACCGATAATATTCAGCGAATTTCTCCAAGAATTAGACACATTTTCACGTTTTATGTGAAAATGTGCCCTTACCAAACAGATGCAAATCATGAAAAACATCACACTCTCCGTGGACGACGACACCTATCGCCTCGCCCGCATCAAAGCCGCCGAGCGCGAGCAATCGGTCAGCGCCATGGTGCGCGACCTGATTCGCGGGCTTGCCGCCAAACCCGCCGACGATCTGGCGGCGAAAAATGCGCGACTGCTAGCGGCCTTTGCAGTTTCAAAAAATTTCAGCGCCAGCGAACGACTAACGCGTGAAGAAATTTATGACCGTTCGCGCCGCGATTGACACCAACGTTCTCATCTACGCGATTTCAAGCGATCCACGAGAAGCCGACAAACGGCAGATTGCCGAACAACTTCTCATCCAACCCGACTGGGGCACCAGCACACAAGTGCTGCAAGAGTTCTACGTCAACGCAATCAAGGGCAAAGTACCCACCATGACGCCTGCACAGGCAGCGCATGCGGTCAACACCCTCATGGAGCGACCCGTTGTCGGTATGGATGCAGCGCTGATAAAAGCAGCGCTGCGCATCCACCAACGCTACCAAATCGGCTACTGGGACGCGGCCGTCATCGCGGCAGCAGTGGAACTCGGCGCAACAACGCTGTATACCGAAGACTTAAATCACGGGCAAATTTACGAAGGCGTGCGGGTAGAAAACCCGTTTCTATAGGTGTTGGCACTGTAGAACGAATTCTCTACGGCGTTAGTGAGGCTCACGCACGACGAACTACTCGCCGCACATTTTTGTACAACCAATAAGATAGGAACTACGTTGATTTCAGCCGACCACATTGATCGTTGGGCCTCCGAGACCGTCGGTGCGAATGCAATATTTCCTGAACTCATTCGCCGCCTTGTGCATGCGCTTAACGACTCACTGACACACGTCGACATTCCATCAGGTACATCGGTTCACCTTGGTGGCTGGGACGGGCTTACGTTCGCTGAGGGTGCAACTCCCTTCGTACCAGGGGGCGCTGCGCTTGGGAGTGCAGTGTAGAAAGCAACGTCACGACAAAAGCCAATAGTGACTACAAAAAGCGCACAGAAAATTCGCTCGGCCTTGACCCACTGCAATCTACCTACGCTTTTTGTACGCCACGAAAATGGTCGGCAAAGAAAGCATGGCTCAAGAGCAAGACGGCGGAAAACAAATGGAAAGAGGTGCGAGCTGTCGATGCGCATGACCTAGCAACTCTACTTGACGGGGTCCATTTGTTTTTGCTGCCAAATCCGCAACGCTGGAAGCGAGCACTGGCGCGGGGTGGGTCGGCTAAGTGCTTGATTGCTTTGTCTTTCCTGCTC
>JAYWAQ010000372.1:0-1746 GCA_043782305.1 Burkholderiales bacterium | reverse complement strand
GGGCACGGTAACGGCGAGCAAATTGCCGTCGCGCTTGACCACTGGGCCCGCGCGCTTGATTTGCTCTGACTCAATCTTCTTGCCACAATCGGCAGGATCAGCAGTGTTTGCGCAGAGCTTGGCGAATTGTGCAGACGTGGGGGCCGCGACGGTTACGGCCGGCTGCGCGTTTGCACCCGATGCGACCAACAACACCAGCGACACGAGAGGAACGGGGATGGATATCATCCCGCGATTTTCGCATCTCGCCGGTGTTGCGACTAGCCCAGGATTTTTGCGATCTGGGCTTTCAACGCGCCGTCGAGCATGGCGATCGATTCGTTCAGATGCGCGCGCATCTGGATATCGTTGCCCGATTTTGCCGCCGCCTTGCGCAATGACGCGAGCAACTCGGACGCATATTCGCGCTGCAAACTACGTGCGTCGGCAGGCGCACGCGGGCTCGGGCGCGCCACCGCTTCAGTCAACAAACGCACATGTTCGCGTTGCAGATTGCGGCGCATCAAATTGATCGGTGCGGCGGTATTCAATTCGCTCCAGATCGCTTTTTGCAGCGTGCTGTAGAGCTCGGGCAGACCGAGCGCTTTGCTGCCGTCGCTCATTTTTTCCGGGGCAACGAGCACGCGCGCAGCCACGCTGTCGCGCATCAATTGGTTGAGCGTGGTTTTCTGAAGGGCGAACACCCGGCCCGCCACCGACGAATCAATCGCGCCAACGACCGGAACGCCGATATCGTCGTCCGACACCTGATCCCAACGGGCATCAAAATCAGGCGTCAGTTTGCCCAGAAATTCTGGCTTGAATTTGAACGAATCGACGGTGAACAGATTGCGCGTCAGGAGGTCCAGCGCACGACGTTGTTTGGCCGCATCGGTCGGTGTCAGTGGTTGCCGACCGCTGCCTGACACGTCGCGCAAAACGGCGACGCCACCCACATATTTTGCGGCGAGTTCGCTCACGTCGCCCATCAATCTAAAACCGCGCTCGAAGTTGCGGCGCAGCTGCTCGTACTTGGTGCCAGCGGGCAATTCACGGGTTTGCACACGATCCCAGAGCTCACGAATCACGGTGAATCGCTTTTCGTAGAAGCCTAGCGGATCGCTCGACAGGTCGCTGCGATTGACCTCGGGATCAATGCCTTCGACGATGCTGCCGAAACCCGCGTCCTCGTCGGTTGCATAGGCAAGTGCGGGCTCAGTGGCGCGCGCGAGAGTCTTTGCGAGTTCGGCCTGTTCAGTCGCAGGCGTGGTTTCCTTGTAGCCATATTCGACCGCCCACATGTCGTAGGTGCCTACCGTGATCATCGAATACTGACCCTGACGCTCGCCGAGGGTGGCGATATTGAGAGCGTTGTAGTCCATCACGGAGGATGAAACGCCGACTTCTGCGCCGAACTTCGGATCGCGCAGCTGCTCCGGCGTGATCGAGGTGGAGCCCTTGAAGTTGTGGCGCAGACCAAGCGTGTGACCTACTTCATGTGCGGTGATGTCCTTGATCGCGTCCATGATCCAGGCTTCGGCCATGGGCGAGCCGTACTCAAAATCGCCGCGCGCGACGAGCAGATCAAGCGCGAATGCGGCCTCGGTTAATTTGCCATCTGCATAGGTACAGAGTTCTCCCGAGTTCCGGAACAGGCCCGCACCAATGGCACCAATTGGACGGGGTGGATCCTCAGCCACACGTCCGCTGTAAAGGCGCGTAATTTCTTCGTTCATTTCGATGTCAGCATCGAGGATTTCGCCGGTG
>JAYWAQ010000371.1:0-1750 GCA_043782305.1 Burkholderiales bacterium | reverse complement strand
CCAAAGCACCGCCGCCGCCGCCGCCGCCAAAGAAATAAATCCGCGTCACATAGCCGGATGAATGCCGAAACCCACGTCGACAACCCGACCGAGTCTAGCTTCGAAGCCCTGCACGCGATCCAACTATGTCATGATCGCTGAACAGAATAGCACTTACCGGCGGAGAGACGATCATGCGCTTTCGCAAGTCCATCAAATTATTTCCTGGTGTGCGGTTCAACTTCGGCAAATCAGGGATCTCGACCAGCCTAGGCGTGAAGGGCGCAACGCTCAACATCAAGCCAGGCCGCGCCACTCGCGCAACTGTTGGGCTACCGGGCACCGGTCTATCGCACACTGAAAACCTCGGCGGGGTTGACGACACTCAAAGCTCACAGCGTTCTGGACCGAGTCTCACTTTCGTTGTGATTGTTATTCTGCTGGTGCTGTTCGGCTTGTATGGCGTGATGCATTAACAAGCCACATGCCGAATGATCGGTAGGCTTGGTGTCTGAAGCGGAAAGGGAGACTAATGATTAAGTTTCTAATTGCGCAGTGGCGTCCCATCGCTTCAGTTGTTGTGATTTTAGCTGTCGTGATTGGACTGAACGTGCAATCGATGCTTTCGCATCGGCGGCCACAGAGTTAGAAAAATAAGGACATCTGGAATAGGTGCTTCCTTCAGATTTTTTCGGGCGCTTCAGCTATACACCTATACAGTAACGAACACCTTTAGGAATCTTGGCGTACTTGCAACGCAATGGGCTAAACTAGTTCCTAGCCATAGAGTCATAATAAATAATGAATACTCATCCACAGACGATTGCCAAAGACATTACGCAGGGTATAAACGACTTGATTGCGGAAAGTGATCGGTTCCGTGACGAAAATTCCCCTGAAGTCCGACTGTTGTCCGCGTCAATTGAAAAACTTCAAAAGGTAGACGCGAGATTGGCATTTATCAGTCGCGGTGCTCTCGCAGCAGTATGTGGCAATGTGGCGGAAGTGCTTACGTGTTTTCAAAAAGCAATTTTGCTTCCTGAGGTTGAATTCACCAAGCATGAATTTTGGGGCACGTTCGGGAATGTTGGTTTGTATGGCAAAGCCAGTGAGCTCGGCAGTTGGCTGCTAGAGCCTAGGCGAAATTTTTTCCCCAATTCTTGGCAGCGGGCATTAAGTTTCGGGCAAATTCTTGAGGTATCTGAGCGACTACCGCTTGCCATGAAGGCATACCCTGAGTTGGCCTGCAATGATTACACGCTTCTCAATGAGGCTGCTGCAATGATGCACTCGGGCCATTTGAATGACCATGTGTTAATTTCGATACTGGATTTGATGGGCGAAATTCAGCGGGCTCATGGCGTAATGTTTGCGGGTCAAGATGCGGCGCACGCGAAAGTGATAGCGCCTCCGGATGATCCTCCGTATCTATATCTTTCGATGCAAATCGACGCGGACGTTGTTGAGATTCACGCCATGAATCGGGAACTGGGCCGTGCGATTGTCGAAAGATACCCCTTTGGCGCTTTCCCTGAGGGCTTGGTCGCGGCCTTTACCAAAGCAGATAGCCAGGCACTTCGCGCTGCAGCTTGACGTGGCAGACCCAAAGGATTTATTAAATCACGCCATTAAGTTGTTGAAGTCGTCAAACAGCGACGTTGAGTACAGAAACGTTATTCAACAAGCGTACTACAGCGCTTACCACGCTGCGGCTTGGTTCGAAGAACATCTGCCTGCTCGCAGTAGTCCCCATCGTGGCGCAAAAACCGGG
>JAYWAQ010000370.1:0-4971 GCA_043782305.1 Burkholderiales bacterium | reverse complement strand
TGAAAATGCTTACTGCCGATGGCCATCACGTGACGTTCGTTGCCGACAATCTCGACGGCAATCAGAAATATGCGCAACTGTTGACGAGCATCGGTGTAGAAGTATTGCACGGCCAATTTGCTGGAAGCGTTCGCAGGGTGCTTCGCAGCCGCGGCCCTACGCTAGACACCATTGTTTTTTGCCGACACTACATCGCCTCACGCTACGTAGATACAGTGCGGGCTCTTGCTCCAAAAGCGAAGATTGTTTTCGATACGGTGGACTTGCACTTTGTGCGCGAAGAGCGCGAGGCATCACTGCACAACAACGCCGCGATGGCACGGGCGTCGGTGGCCACGCGAGCCAAAGAGTTGCAGGTAGTCGCTCAAAGCGACATCACAGTGGTCGTATCTGAGTTTGAACGGCAGTTGCTAGCCGAGATTGCGCCGAACGCGACCGTCGAGATCGTTTCAAATATTCATGCGACAACGCCTGATCGACCACCCTTGAATCAACGCGCAGGCATCCTTTTTGTGGGCGGCTTTCGCCACCCTCCCAACATCGATGCAGTTAAGTGGTACGTCACGGACGTGCTGCCGCTCGTGCTCCGTGCGCTCCCGGGTGTGGTGACATCCATCGTGGGCAGCAATATGCCAGACGCGATTGCGCGACTCGCACGCGTGGGGCTCGACATACGAGGCTACGTTCCCGACACCGCGCCGCTTCTCTGCGCTACAAAGGTGTCCATCGCGCCGCTGCGCTACGGCGCTGGCGTGAAAGGAAAAATCAATGAGGCCATGAATTTTGGAGTGCCAGTGGTTGCTACTTCATGCGCCGTCGAAGGAATGAAGCTGGCGCACGAGGAAGGCGCTTTGGTCGCCGATGACGCAGTTTCGTTCGCTGCTGCAATCGTTCGGGTCTATAACGACGCTGATCTGTGGCGTCGATTATCGGCAGCAGGAGTTGCCAATGTAGCGCAACACTTTTCGCCCGAGGCGGCACTGCCAGCCGTGCGGCGTGTATTTGCGAAGCCCTAAAGCACCAAACGTACAGAAATCAGTTCAACACAGTTTTGCCGTGATCCAGGCGATCGCCAGATCAACCTGTTGGTAACCCAAAAAAACAACGGCCAGCGCGACACCTGCCACAACCCACAGCGTTACGCGCAACGCCAATCGGCGCTTCGATGGCGCAGCACTGGACGTCTCATCGCGCGGCGTTGGCGGTACATTTGACATATTGCGATTTTACGACTGCGCCGCGCTCGTACTGGCAACGCAAAACAGGCACTGATGTTCAAGATCGACTACTACGCGTACGAATACCGCAACTGGCGCTGGCAGGTACCGGAGCTGTTCAATATAGCCACCTTCTGCGCGCACCGTTGGGCGGCGGATGAGGCAGTAGCGTCGAAGCTCGCCATACGCTGGGAAGATGAAGACGGCAGCGCCGACTCGGTGACTTATGCACACTTAAGCGAGTTGACACACCGCTTTGCGCATGCCTTGCGCTCATTGGGGATCAGACCGGGTGACCGGGTGGCGGTTTGCCTGCCACAACGGATTGAGACCGCCGTGTCACTGCTCGCTACGCTTCAGATCGGTGCGGTCGCGGTGCCGCTGACCGTGCTGTTCGGTCCAGAAGCGCTGGCATATCGACTCACTCACGCCAACTGCACGGTGGCGATTTGTGACGACGCATCGCTCGCCAATGTGCTGGCGGTGCGCGCTGAACTACCCGGTTTGCGACATGTGATCGCATGCGCCGGTGCCAGCCATCCTGAGGCGCTCTCATGGAACGAGCTTTGCGCTAATGGTCAACCCGAAACCAGCGTTGCAGCGACGTTGGCGAACGATCCTGCGCTCATCATTTACACCAGTGGCACCACCGGGCCGCCCAAAGGCGCACTGATTCCGCATCGCGCCATGCTGGGCAATCTCTCCGGCTTTACCTATTCGCACAACCAGTTCCCGCAACCGGGCGACGTGTTCTGGTCGCCCGCTGATTGGGCATGGACCGGCGGGCTATGGGACGCGCTGCTGCCCACGCTTTATTACGGACAGACCATCATCGGCTATCGCGGACGCTTTGAACCGGAAAAAGCCTTCTCGCTGATGGAGCGCTACAACGTCACCTGCACGTTCCTCTTTCCAACCGCGCTCAAGATGATGATGAAGGCCGTACCGTGGCCACAGCAGCACTATGACCTATACCTGCGATCCATCATGAGCGCCGGCGAGAGTGTTGGCGCGGCGGTGTTTCAATGGGTCGAACGTGCGCTTGGCGTGACGTTAAACGAAATGTTCGGGCAAACCGAGCTCAACTATGTCGTCGGCAATTCGTCTTCGCTGTGGCCCGCCAAGGCGGGCAGCATGGGGCGCGCCTATCCGGGCCATCAGGTTGCCGTGGTTGACGGCCACGGCAAGCCGGTTGCGCTGGGTGAAACCGGGGATGTTGCCGTCAATCGTCGCGACGTTCACGGTGATCTCGATCCCATCTTTTTCCTCGGTTATCTTGGCAACGAAAAAGGTACGCGTGACAAATACGAAGGCGACTGGTGCCGCACCGGCGACATGGCGCGCATGGACGTTGACGGCTATCTCTGGTACGAAGGCCGCAGCGACGACGTGATCAAAAGCGCGGGCTATCGCATCGGCCCGGCCGAGGTGGAGAGCTGCCTGATTCAGCACCCGGCTGTCGCGCTCGCGGCGGTCATCGGCAAGCCCGACGAAGAGCGCGGCTCCATCGTCAAGGCCTTCATCGTGCTCGGGCCCGGCTACAAGGCGAGCAGCAAACTCGAAGCCGAGTTGGCCAAGCATGTTCGCGGTCGCCTCGCACCCTATGAGTATCCGAAAGAGTTTGAGTTTGTCCACGAACTTCCGATGACGACGACCGGGAAGATTCAGCGTAAGGTTTTGCGGGATCGGGAGCTCGCGAAGCTGGCCTCACCCCCAACGTGAGGGAGTAGCGATGCTCGTTACCGATCTGCTCAAAAAAGAAAACAACAACATTGACCTATTGCGGCTCATCGCAGCCTTAGCCGTAATCTATGGTCACGCGTACGCCATAACGCCCCAGCCACCGCTCATCGATTTTGTTGGCGCTCGTGTTAGTGGCGAATACAGTGGTTCTATTGCAGTCAAGTTCTTCTTCTTTTTGAGCGGACTGGTTGTTACCAATAGTCTGATACGCAATCCGAGCCTGTTTAATTTTTTAGTGGCTCGCGCGACGCGGTTGGTTCCAGCGCTCCTTGTTTGTCTTGCCATCACTGCGTTTGCGGTTGCACCGCTTTTTTCAATCCTTCCCCCCGAAGAGTACTACTCGGATAGATTGCCGTATCGGTACTTTTGGCGAGGCCTTACCTTTCGCCCCGAATGGGCGCTACCGGGCGTCTTCGCTGCCAACCCCATGACCGCCGTGAATGGGTCGTTGTGGACTCTACCGATAGAGGCCAATTGCTATCTGATGTTGTTTGCGATGGCCGCATTGCAAGCGTTTCGTACTCGAATGATCGGCTCGCTGGTAACGCTTGGTGTGATGTTTTTTTTAACATTGGTTTACGGCGGCATGATCGCAGGGTTTTCTGCGCCGAAAACTGAAGCAACACTGCTTCAGTTGTATTTCCTGGCGGGCGGACTGTGTTGTTTGGTCGGCCACTTCATCGACGTTTCAATTTGGACGGTTGTCGGTCTCGCTGCAGTCGCCTATTTGTCGAAAGGAACGACCATTTTTCCGTCGCTGCAAACGGTGGTAATCCTCATTGCCGGGTTGTGGTTGTCGACGACAACGACCTTGAAGGCGTTTAGGTTGCCGGGCGATTATTCGTATGGCGTATACCTCTACGGCTTCTTCGTTCAGCAGTGCCTTAAAGCGGCGTTTCCGTTGCTCGACTTGCGATGGCATCAGCTACTTTGCATGCTCATCGCATTGGCTTGCGGCGCTGCCTCGTGGCACCTATTGGAACGCCCTGCAATGTTGATTTGGAGACGGCGCGCCGAACGTAGAGCGTTGGCTCGATGAGCGAAAACTGATCCCCTTGCACAGTTGCTTGCGAGACTAACAAAATCGACAAGCAAATCCCGCGAAGCTTAGCTGCGGATGCAAAAGGCTGGAGACAAGCGTCCCGGGTGCTTCGACGGTCTGCTGTTATCGAGCGACAACACGGCAAACATCTGCGTTGGAGTGATTCGGCCCTCATTAATTTCTTGCTCGTCCCTTGCATGCACACGATCAATGAACGCACGATCTTCCTCCGAGTTCACATCAAAATTCGGTCCGAAGCTGCGATCAACGAAAGGCGCGATCACGTTGGCAAAAGGGATGAACAGATCAAAGTGAAAGCGCTCAAGAAGCAGCGGCAGGATGTCCTGCGCGCGAATGCCCTCGAAGCCTTCCGACGCGCAATCCCAATTGACGAATATGTCCTCTTGTCGTTTCAGTTGGCGGTTGTAGCGGTGGTGTGGCTCCAGTAGTTGCCAGAATTCTTCGACAATCGTCAGGGCTTCTGGCCAGCGTTGATGCCCGTTGCGACCGATCATATCGGAGGTCATTAGTACACCGTTGGTGTGCCTAATTGCTGCGGCGATAGCGTCAAACAGCCCCTCAAGATTCATGACGTGATGCAACGATTGATTGGCCATAACGGCGTGATAATTTCCTTCAGGAGTCCAATTATTGAAGTCCGTCTGAACCGGCACTACATGCTCGGCAAGACCTTCGCTCCTGGCGAGTTCACGTCCCCGAGCCAGCATGACGGGATTGAGCTCAAGGCATTCAATGACGAACTGATTGTGCCCTCGTTCGCGTATCGCTTTAGCCACACGAATCTCAGTGTCACAATTGCCAGCGCCAACACTGACAAATCGGCTGACAGTGCCATCGACCGCCATGCATTGCACCAGTTGCTTGACAAAGAAATCGTCAGGGTGCGAAAAGCCGAACGCTTCTATTTTCGGCCGAAGATACGTGTTCGACCAATAGTGAAAAATTGCA
>JAYWAQ010000369.1:0-1753 GCA_043782305.1 Burkholderiales bacterium | reverse complement strand
GTATCACACCCTTTAACTTCCCCTGCATGGTGCCAGCGTGGATGTTCCCGGTCGCGATTGCATGCGGCAACGCGTTCATCCTGAAGCCGTCGCCGACTGATCCTTCCGCTTCATTGTTGATGGCAGACTTGTGGAAGAAGGCCGGTTTGCCCGACGGCATTTTCAGCGTGGTTCAGGGCGACAAAGTAGCGGTTGACGCACTGCTGGCGCACCCTGACGTGAAGGCGGTATCGTTCGTAGGCTCCACGCCGATTGCCAACTACATCTACGAAACCGGCGCGAAAAATGGCAAGCGCGTGCAGGCCCTGGGCGGTGCAAAAAATCACATGGTTGTCATGCCCGACGCCGATATTGACCAAACGGTCGACGCGCTGATTGGCTCTGCCTACGGCTCAGCGGGCGAGCGTTGCATGGCCATCAGCGTGGCTGTTTTGGTCGGTGACGTCGCCGACAAAATCATGCCGAAACTCATCGAGCGCACGAAGACGCTCAAGATCAAAAACGGCATGGAGCTGGACGCCGAAATGGGGCCGATTGTGACGGGTGCCGCGCTGTCACGCATCACGGGCTACATCGAAGACGGAGTGAAAGCTGGCGCGCAATTGTTAGTCGATGGACGTGGCTTTAAAGCGACTGGTTACGAAGCTGGCTACTGGCTGGGGGGCACCCTCTTCGACCACGTCACTGCTGACATGAAAATTTACAAGGAAGAGATCTTCGGCCCGGTGCTGAGCTGCGTCCGCGTACCCGATTTCGGAAGCGCAGTCGCGCTAGTCAACTCCCACGAATTCGGTAACGGCGTTAGTTGCTTCACGCGCGATGGCAACGTCGCCCGCGAGTTCGCAAGACGCATCGAAGTCGGCATGGTCGGCATTAACGTGCCCATCCCCGTGCCGATGGCATGGCACGGCTTCGGCGGCTGGAAACGCTCCCTGTTCGGCGATATGCACGCCTATGGCGAAGAAGGCGTTCGCTTCTACACCAAACAAAAGAGCGTCATGCAACGCTGGCCCGAATCGATTGCCAAGGGCGCGGAGTTTGTGATGCCGACGGCGAAGTAGCCGCAGTAGGATCTGCAAGCACTGAATACTGCTCAATCCACGAGATTTCGCTGTGCGATGCGTTCGCCGGGATCGTCCGGGTTCGGCAAAATCGTGAAGCCCATCGCCTCACAGAACTTGAGCATACGCGGGTTTTCGCGTAGCACGGCACCTTCGATTTCGCGATAGCCGCGCTGCCGCGCCGCTTCGATGATTCGCTGCATCAGAGCGCGGGCTAGTCCCGTGCCCTGCATCACCTCTTCCACCACAATCGCAAACTCGCAGCGCTCCGGAATGGTCGTCGGCGTGATGCGGGCAACGCCAACGATTTTGTCGTCACCCTCATTGCCGACGATGGCAACCAGCGCCAGCTCGCGCCCGTAGTCGATCTGCGTAAATCGCTCAATCATCGCCTGCGGCAATTCACGCACTGGCATCATGAAACGGAAGTAAAGCGTCTCTGGTGACAGTCGCGAAACGAAAGCACGTTCGCGCTCCGCATCCTCTGGCTGAATCGGCCGAACCATAAGTTGCGCGCCGTCCTTGAGAGTGACGGTTTCTTCAAGCTCACGCGGGTAAGGATATACCGCCAAATGACCATAGCGCCCAAGTTTGCGAAGCAGCGCTACCTCTTTGCGCGAACGCAACACAATGTGGGCGTCAACAGCTATAACCCCTCGCTCATGCGCGATGATCGGATTCAAATCGCAGGC
>JAYWAQ010000368.1:0-1754 GCA_043782305.1 Burkholderiales bacterium | reverse complement strand
GTACCGTGTTTTGCAGCAGCCGCAACAAACACCTCACCATTTTTTGCATAGGGCCCAGCGAGCTGGATCACAACACGTGTGGACGCCACCAGCTTGTCAACGCTCGCAGCCTCAGTGCTATCGGCAACACGAATGAAGGGCTGTGACGCTGCGCCAGCGCAGAGCGGCAGCAAGGCGTCCAGCTTCTCGCGGCTGCGCCCCGCAATCGCCCACTTGAAACCGGCGGGCACGTACTGCGCCAGATGCTTGAGCGTTTGTGTGCCGGTGAACCCAGTTGCGCCGAAGAGCACCAGATCCAGCTTTTTTGCTGCCATGATCGATTGTCAAGCCACTGCTGATTGCTGGACGTCAAGTCTAACTACGTAGAGCCTCGGCTGCGAACGGTTCAGCGCCTCGCAGCTCGAACCTGATCAATCAACGCCTTGATACGTTGAACTATTGACGAATCACCGCTTGCTGACAACGTGAGTTGGTGCCTCGCGCGAGACTTCGCAAGCGTCAGAATTTCGGCCGTGTTGCGGTAGCTCAGTTGGAGAATATGAGTCCGGCAGACGGCATTGATATCAACACAAAGCGTGCCACGCAAGCCCTGCGCGTAGCGGGCGAGCGCGAGCCGATCGTCTTCTAGCGGCGGGCCGCCGTTGTGTAACGGACAGGTTTGCGCGAGCGCAGATACGGCAACAGACAAAACGACGGCGACCAGCGCGCAATTTGACTAACGAGACGGGGTGACACAGAACATGCTTTTTCCTCCAAAAAAGAGAATTCATCCCGCACAGCGCGGACAACGGCAGATGGAGCGCAGCGGCTTCCCTGACAACACGTAGTTTCTCAAAATAGCACTCACGACCGCGCGGCGGCTAAGGGTTGAAACGAGTCGTTCGTTCTGCTGCAAGGGCGTGCATGCGCCTACAATTTTGCCGCGCTGCAGAGGATCGCTTCGGTGCCGGATGCGCGATGACATCGCCCCCCCCGGAGCGGCGCTTGCCATTCGCGCTGCACTTGCGTCGTCCAACGAAACGCCGAACAAGACCAGATTACACGCCACCCCTTTGATGCCCGGCAGCCGCGCGCTCTGGACAATCAGCGACTCGCACCGGGCGTGCGTCCCGGCCATCAAAGGGGTGACGATTAATTCAGCGTTTCCCTAATGGGCACCAACCGAGATCATCACGCTCAGCGGCCCGGAATTTCTGAAGTACAACGTCATCGGGTAGCTTCGCGCCAAGTCTAGCGGCGCCTTTAAACCTTTGAGCACCAGATACGTTTTTCCGGGGAACCATTCGAGCCTATCGGTTTTATCGGGCTTTTCGACCTTGAGCTCAGTCAAGACCCTTTCTTTACCACCAACCACCGTGCGAAATTCAACACTTTCCGAGACCGTGCTGGTCGCTTTCATAAGCACATCATCGCCTTGAATATCCTCAAACGACAGGAAAATCTTGGCCTCGGTATCTTTGGCTTGACTCGGGTCTCCCCACGGGTGAATCACTTTAAATTGCTTCGCGTAATACTCGTGCGGGTGAGCCGTGCTGGCCGCTATTATCGTCATGAGGCATGTCAACAGGCATGTAGCGAACGCGGTTGAGGCGAAATTTTTCATCATGTCTCTACTCCAAAGAAAGTGAATAATCCCAGGCGCGAATCTGCTTCGGGATGGCGTTGAAAGCAAGGCTTGCACGCGCTTGCCCCAAGTTCTGGGGCACTTCGTGCAGCAAGCCGCTGGGGAACAGCAGCACGTCCCCGGCTTCCGG
>JAYWAQ010000367.1:0-4983 GCA_043782305.1 Burkholderiales bacterium | reverse complement strand
GCGTGGATGAACGAGCTGGTGTCAAAGCAGTACTTCACGCAGTCACCTCGCGGCGAACGATCTCACGGAAATCGTTCACAGCACGCGCGCGTACGCCGAGAATCTCACTAACGCCATTTAGAGACAGATGGTCTTGTTCGTAAGCGTTCAACGCTAGCCGCGATAAGGTACGACTCAAGTTTCTAGCCTGAATTACTGTAGGGCTTGGTGCGCCTGAAGACTTTTTCTTTTTCTCAACAAGAAAAGCCGCATAGTCAATGCGAAACTGTTCTTGCAGTTCCGAATATCGCTGCGATCCGATTCGACCGAGTGTCAACAGCCGGCGCGCGATTACGTCTCTTGACACGGAAAATGCCTTAGCGGTCGACACAATTTCTTCCAAGGCTCCGGCGTCTGGAACGCGATCAATCAGCGTTCGAATCGCCGATTCAGGAACAAGTATTTCAGCGGCAACCGCGTTGCAAAAAATCTCAACTCGACGTTCATGATCGTTGAGTCCCAGTTGCGCGTCTGACCCGTCGTCAATTGCGGACACGCCTAGCCCAATATGTGCAAGCTCGTGAAAAAGTGAAAACGTTCTGGCTGAAGGTTCATCGGCGCCGTTGAGAATGATCACGGGCAAGGTGTCATAGTTAATCGCCACCCCCCGCACCTCGGATACCGGGACGCGGCTCATTTCGAAAACCAAAACGCCGGCGCGCTCCACCGCTGTTTTCCAGGCTTTCAGCGCTTTGTCGCTGCTGCGCCAAGCGCGCTGTGTATCGAGCGAAACGTTTAACGCTTGTCTCAGTGCCGCCGCCACGCGAATGACCGAATCATCCACAGAAAAGCGAGCACCGAACGCTGGCAAATCTTCCTCTAGCTCGTTCGCAAGCTTTAATGTCTCTTCACGGCGTTGACGTGCGCGTCTCAATTCGAGCGTGAGACCGGGCGAGACCTCGCGCGCGGCACCGCCCGGCAAGCGTCGAAAATCGGGAAGCGCAATAGGAGATTCGGGCGGCTCCGGCAAGTAAAACGCGGCCAGCGGGCGTTTGTATACGTTAGCTAATTTCTCAAGCTGCGTCGTTGAAACGTGACCGGCCCCGTACTCTGCTAGCTCAAGGGTTGCGAGCGCGATGCCTGTCTTTTTTGCCGCTTCGGCCAACGACAGACTTGCGGTTTCGCGAGCCCAGACAAGAATTTTTGGAGAAACAAGTGCGTCCATTGCCTCTTTATTTTGCCTCAGAAGAGACGCTGAATGCGATCATTTTGTTGTATTCGGTGAGGCTGGCGGTGTAGCGATGTTTTGTTGTTTTGCCGTTGGCGGCTGCACTCAAGACTCGGTAGATCGGCACCTTGTTGGTACGGGACACACGCCCGTCGCGGCGGCGACGGTCACCGCAAAATCGTAGCCTTTAAAGCTGAAGTCGGTGAGCAAATTAGCTCGCTGCGGTGTGCATTCCGCCTGTTCTGCGGCGTAGAAATGCGAACTGACACAGGCGAAGTGCCTTCAATGTTGAAGCGGCAAACGCGCGTCTGGCTGGATGTTGCATCCGCCGGTGCGCTGGCAACTAAGCACGTTTCTACGCGACTGAATCGTGCTGTGCCATCGAGCAATGTCTGCTCGCTTTGTCGCGTGGCGATGAAGTACGTGTCAAGGCTCGGGTTGTAATTCTCGATCACAGCTAGGGCGTCGATGGCGTGCGCAGCTCGCGCTGCGAGCAGAGGCACAGCGCCCGATAGTGCGACGGGTGACTAAACGTCAGGCGAGTGCCGCTTCCAGTTCACTGACTTCAATGTGGCGTGCCGCGCCATCATTGCGCAGCCACGCGTCAATCAATGCGGGGTCGTTGATGGTGCGCAGCGCGGCGTATGCAGTCTCCGCTTCGGGGTAGCGACGACGCAAAAAATTGAGCCACTGTTTGAGGCGGCCGGCGCGATGTTTGCGCTCGACGCGGGTGGACACGAGTGTCCAAAAATCGTTGAGGAGTGGCCGCAACGTTTGCCACGTGACTTGCGGAGAAACGTTCCCAACGACCGCGTGAGGGTGAACGGATGTGGAGGCTGCGCGCACGGCCCAAGCTAATCCAGGATTAACCACCATGCCGCGGCCGAGCATGATGTCGTCGCAACCGGAAACTTCGCGACAGCGCAGCGCGTCGGCGACCGTCCATATTTCACCGTTGGCGATCAGCGGAATATTCACGACGGCGCGGATGTCCGCAATGCGCTCCCAGTATGCGGGTGGCCGGTAACCGTGCGCCTTGGTGCGCGCATGCACAACGAGCTCTGCCGCGCCGGCATCGGCGATGGCTTGTGCGCATTCTTCGGCGCGGATGTCGTCGTTAAAACCGAGGCGCATCTTGGCGGAAACGGGAATGTGCGCTGGTACTGCACGGCGCACGGCAGCCACGATCAGGCTCACCAACTCGGGCGTTTCCAGCAGCATCGCGCCACCGCCGTGGCGATTGACGACCTTGGCCGGGCAGCCGAAATTGAGATCGATGCCGGGCGAGCCGAGTTCGGCTAAACGCGCCGCGTTTTCAGCGAGACAAACGGGATCAGAGCCGAGCAACTGCCCGCGCACCGGCACGCCCGCAAACGTGCAACCACCGTTCAAAAGCTCGGGCATGATGCGGATGAAGGTGCGCGCTGGCATCAGCCGTTCGGTGATGCGAATGAACTCCGACACACAGCGATCCACACCGCCGACGCGCGTCAAAATGTCGCGCAACACGAAATCAAGCAGACCCTCCATCGGGGCGAGCAGAATGCGTCCGCCTTGTGTTGCTGCTGCGTCCATCAACTGCTCGCTAGAGCACGCGCCAGCGTCCAGAGGGCACCTCGCCCAACACGATTTCACCGCGCCGGATGCGCGTTAAATCCGTGCGCCAGTTTTGCCCGTCGCAGATCGACGAAAGGATGCCTTTGGCAAGCGACGGCGTGGTGAGCAGCAGGGCGTTTGCGTTGTCAGGATCGTTCGCCACCTGCAGGGCATTGTGCAGCGCGCTAGAAATGACTTCAGTCGCGTCGTCAGGCGGCGTTTCGCGGAAATCGATGCGCCACGTTTCTTCAACATCCGTGGCGGCGAGACGGCGTGCGAGAGCGGTATCAGTAGTAAAAACAACAAGGCCCATCTCGCGCGTCGACAGGCGTCCCGCGACGCGCAAGCCGCTACCGGGAAGTCGCGGCGCTTGCAGTCCATCGGGCGCACGCGGTGCGGTGGTGAAGAAATTTTGAGACGCGAGCAAAGTCATCGCAGGCGCACCACCGAACTCGTCTGCTGCCGATGTAAAGCCGCGCGGCTTGTTCATGATCACGGTGAGTGTGTCGTCCAGTTGCGCATGCGCTTCCGCCGACAGCGTGATCTCGGCATCCGGCAGAGCGCGGTCACCGGGAATCGCCACAAAACCGTTCACTGCCACCCAGCCCTTTTCGATCATGCGATCCGCCTCGCTGCGTGAGGCAATGCCGCGAAGGGCCAGGATTTTGGAGATGCGAATGGGTTCGCCGCCGACAGCGCTATTCGAGGTCAAAAGGGACTTTCTAAAGAGTCGGGGACATTAAATACGCCCTTTGCGGGCAACCAACTCCCGAAAGAACTCAGCCACGCCCGTTTCCCCCATTTTCCTCGCATCGGCCAATTCGCCACCGTTTGTCGCGTACACAAGTTGGTTCGCAGCTGTCGCGACCACGATGGACGGAATGCCCTTCTTGATTACATCGCCGTACGGTTTGACTACGTCGAGATTTTTGTTGAAGCGGTTGACATCGACTTTCACGACGACGTAATGGGCGTCGAGCAACGTCTTTAGCGCGGGCTTCTTGAATTCACCATCAAGCATCTTGCAGTCGCCGCACCAGTTGGCCCCGAACACAATCATCAGCTGCTTGTTGTCCGCTTTCGCCCTGGCCAGTGCCTGTGAAACCTGTGCCTGTGCGTCGGCCGATTCGTCGTAGACGGGCGAATCGGCGGCGAACGCGCAAAGACTCAGGAATGCGGCGAGTAGGGCTACTGAAATGGACTTCATGGCGGCGAACGCGGGTTTTACAGAACGCGGAGATTACCGCACCGGTGAGCGTGACGGCAAAGTTGACATAATTGCGGCAACGCGGGTGTAGCTCAATGGCAGAGCTGTTGCTTCCCAAGCAACTGACGGTGAGCGGGGGCTTCGAGCCGTACGCGGCGAGCCCGCGAACGCCCGCCGCCCTGCAAGGCGGCGCGGCTCCGGTTCGACTCAAATCGAACCCTCTGGTTGAGATACAGTTGAGGTCAAAGCGGGTGTAGCTCAATGGCAGAGCTGTTGCTTCCCAAGCAACTGACGAGGGTTCGATTCCCTTCACCCGCTCCAAGACGCCCTGCGGGCGTTTTTTGTTTCTGAAGCCATGCGTCGCTGTTTTTCAAGGACCCTTCATGAAATCTTCCCGTCGAACATTTCTGCAAACCGCGAGCGCACTCGGCCTCGCGACGATCATCGGAGACAACGTCATGGCAGCCACTCAATCCGTCCGTCAAATAAACGTCGTCGAAGCCGATATCGCGACGCTGCAAGCCGCGATGCAATCCGGCAAGACGACCTCGCAGGCGCTCGTGCGGGCCTACCTTTCCCGCATCCGCGCCATCGACAAATCCGGGCCGCGCATCAACTCAGTGATCGAGTTGAACCCCGATGCGGTCAGGATTGCGCGGGAGCTCGACAAGGAGCGCAAAGCCGGCAAAACGCGAGGCCCGCTGCACGGAATTCCGGTGCTGATCAAAGACAACATCGCCACACAGGATGCGATGCAAACGACTGCTGGTTCGCTCGCACTGGTTGGCGCGCGAGCACCGCGCGACGCCTTCGTGGTCACGCGACTGCGCGAGGCCGGCGCGGTGATTCTGGGCAAGACCAATTTGTCGGAATGGGCGAACTTTCGCTCGACGCGATCAACGTCGGGCTGGAGTTCGCGCGGTGGTTTGACGAAGAATCCCTACGCGCTGGATCGCAACACCAGCGGCTCCAG